>JAOPZQ010000587.1 GCA_025964075.1 Solirubrobacterales bacterium
CGGACACCGGCGCTCCGCGGCCTCGTGCGCGAGACGCGCCTCGACCCCGCCGATTTCGTCTATCCGATGTTCGTGACGCACGAGTCCGGCGCGCGCCAGCCGATCGACGCGATGCCGGGCATCGACCGGCTCTCGATCGAGAACGCCGTCGCCGAGGCCGGCGAGGCCGCCGCCCTCGGCATCCCCGCGGTCCTGCTCTTCGGCATCCCCGCCTACAAGGACGAGGAGGGCTCGGGCGCGTGGGACGACGAGGGGGTCGTCCAGCTCGCGACGCGGGCGATCAAGGAGGCCCACCCCGACCTGCTGGTGATCGCCGACCTCTGCCTGTGCGAGTACACCAGCCACGGGCATTGCGGGCTGCTGCGGGCCGATGGGGCGGTGGACAACGACGCGACCGTCGAGCTTCTGGCCCGGACGGCGACCTCGCAGGCTCGCGCGGGCGCCGACGTGATCGCTCCGAGCGACATGATGGACGGGCGCGTCGGGGCCGTCCGGGCCGCGCTCGACGACGAGGGCTTCGTCGACATCCCGATCCTCGCCTACAGCGCCAAGTTCGCCTCGGCCTACTACGGCCCGTTCCGCGAGGCCGCCGGCTCGACCCCGGCCTTCGGCGATCGCCGCGGCAACCAGATGGATCCGGCCAACGCGCTCGAGGCGGTACGCGAGTCCCGGCTCGACCTCGACGAGGGCGCCGACATGCTGATCGTCAAGCCCGCGCTCGCCTACCTCGACGTCATCCGCCGGGTCAAGGACGAGCTCGGCGTGCCCGTCGCGGCCTACAACGTCTCCGGCGAGTATGCGATGGTCAAGGCGGCCGCCGCCGCCGGCTACGTCGACGAGCAGGCGATCGTGCTCGAGACGCTCACGGCGATCCGGCGCGCCGGCGCCGACGTCGTCATCACCTACCACGCGAAGGACGCCGCCCGATGGCTGGGGTAAGCCCGAAGATCCGCTCGCGGAAGGACGGCGCCGCGGTCGCGCTCGACGACGTCGACAAGCACCTGCTGAACCTCCTGCAGGGCTCGTTCCCGATCGAGCCCCGTCCGTTCGCCCGCGTGGCGGAGCTCGCGGAGATCGGCGAGGACGAGGTGATGGCGCGCACGCGGCGGCTCCTCGACGAGCGCATCATCCGTCAGATCACGCCGATCTACGACACGCGCGCGTTCGGCTACGGCTCGATGCTCGTCGCCGCCAAGGTCGATCCCGAGCTGCCGTGGCGCGCCGCCAAGGTCATCAACGCCCACCCCGGCGTCTCGCACAACTACCTGCGCAACCACGACTTCAACATCTGGTTCACGATCGCGGTCGAGCCGGACTCGAAGCTGGGCCTCCAGGGAACGCTCGACGTGCTGGCGCGGGAGGCGGGCGCGGAGTCGATCCGCCAGCTCCCCACGCTGAAGCTGTTCAAGATCCGCATGGACCTGGAGATGCGGGAGGGGACGAAGGCGCTCGCCACCGCGGCGGTCGCGGAGGAGCCGGCCGAGACCGAGCCGCAGCCCTACGACGAGTGGGACCGCGCCGTCGTGCGCGCCACCCAGGGCGACATGCCGGTCGTGCCAGAGCCCTACGCGGCCGCCGCGGCCGAGCTCGGGGTGCCCCAAACGGAGCTGCTCGCCCATCTCGAGGGCATGCGCGAGCGGCGGCTGCTGCGTCGCGTCGCCGCGATCCTCTTCCATCGCCGCGCCGGCTTCAGCGCCAACGGCATGGGAGTGTGGAAGGTGCCGGACGGCCTGATCGCCGAGATGGGGCCCCGGATGGCGTCGTTCCGCGGGATCTCCCACTGCTACCAGCGCCCGACCTACGAGGACTGGCCCTATTCCGTCTTCACCATGGCGCACGGGCGCTCCAAGGAGGAGTGCGACGCCATCCTCGACGCGATCGCGGAGGACACCGGCATCGAGGATCGCTCCACGCTCTACTCGTCGACCGAGTTCAAGAAGATCCGCCTCCTGTACTTCACCGAGGACTTCAAGAACTGGGAACGTGAGCACGCCGGCGTCTAGGGGCGCGGCGGCCACGCCGGCGCTCCGCGACGAGCGCTCGAGCGAGCTCTACCGGCGGGCCCTCGACGTGATGCCGGGCGGGGTCAACTCCCCCGTGCGCGCGATGCGGGCGATCGGGCGCGACCCGCTGTTCATCGTCCGCGGCGAGGGGGCCGAGCTCCTCGACGTCGACGGCAACCGCTACGTCGACTACGTCTGCTCCTGGGGACCGCTGATCCACGGGCACGCCCATCCCGAGATCCTCGCCGCGGTGCTTGCCGCCGCCGAGCGCGGCACCACGTTCGGCGCGCCGACGGAGGCCGAGGTCGAGCTCGCGGCCGAGGTCGCCCGGCGGATGCCGGCCGTGCCGATGCTCCGGATGACCTCGTCGGGCACCGAGGCGACGATGAGCGCGCTGCGCGTGGCCCGCGCGGCGACCGGGCGGGACGCGATCGTCAAGTTCGCGGGCGCCTACCACGGCCACGTCGACGGCCTGCTGGCGCAGGCGGGGTCCGGCCTCGCGACGCAGGCGATCCCCGCCAGCGCCGGCGTCCCGGCGGCCGCCGCCGCGGCGACGACCGTCGTCCCGTGGAACGATCCCGACGCCCTCGTCGCGGCGCTGCGCGAACGGCCTCCCGCGGCGATCGTCGCCGAGCCCTACCCGGCGAACATGGGCCTCGTCCCACCGCAGCCCGGCTTCCTCGCGCTCCTTCGCGAGCAGGCCGACGCGGCGGGCGCGCTGCTCGTCTTCGACGAGGTGATCAGCGGCTTCCGCGTGTCTCCCGGCGGCGCCCAGGAGCTCGAGGGAGTCACACCGGACCTGACCATCCTCGGCAAGGTGATCGGCGGCGGACTGCCGGCCGCCGCCTACGGCGGGCGGCGCGACCTGATGGAGCTCGTCGCGCCCGCCGGCGACGTCTACCAGGCCGGCACGCTCTCCGGGAACCCACTCGCCGTGGCGGCCGGGCTCGCGGCGCTGCGGATGCTCGACGAGCCGGCGTACCTGCGCCTGGCGACGATGACCGAGCGGCTGGCCGAGGACCTCCGCCGCGCGGCGGGCATGCGCGCCGTCCAGGTCCAGCACGTGCCGGGCCTCCTCACGGTCTTCTTCTCCGAGGAGCCGGTGCGGAGCTATGCCGACGCCGCCGCGTGCGACCTCGACGCGTACGCCGCGTGGTGTCGCGGGCTGCTCGCCCGCGGCGTCTACGCGCCGGCGTCGCAGTTCGAGGCGTGGTTCCCGTCGCTCGCGCACACCGAGGAGCAGCTGATCGCGACCGTGGAGGCCGCCGCGGGCGCCTTCGCCGACCTGGCCGCCGGATGACTCCCGCGGCGCTCGACCGGCGAGCCCGGATCGCGAGCGAGCGCCAGGCGTGAGCTCGGCCGCGGGACTGGCGCGCCTGCGCGCGACGCTCGAAGCCGAGGGGGGCGAGTTGGCCGCCTCGCTGATCGACGGGGCGACCGGCCCGTCCGACTCCGGGGAGGTGACCGACCACGAGCTCGTGATCGAGCTGATCCGCGAGGGCTACCTCGTCCACTACGGCACCGGCCGCGTGGTGCGCACCGACGATCCCGACCTCGCGCTGCTCGCCGGCGACCGGCTGTACGCGCTCGGACTCGCGCGGCTCGCGGCGCTCGGAGACCTCGAGGCCGTCTCGCGGCTCGCCGACCTGATCGCCGAGTGCGCGCAGGCCCACGCGGCCGACGACCCGGCGCGCGCCGAGCGGGCGTGGGCCGATCGCGGGGTGGCCGGGAACCTGGCGTCGGACAGCTCCCTCTGAGGGGCACAGGCCCGTAGGCTTTGCCGCGATAAAGTTCCGCGCCCTCACCGATGCCCGACGAACGCAAGCCCAAGAAGTCCCCCTACACCGCCGATCGCAACATGCCGGGCGCCTTCGAAGGCGAGACGGTGACGCGGCGACGGTTCATGACCGCGACGGTCCACGGGGCCGGCGCCGTGGCCGCGTCCGCGTTCGCGCTGCCGGCGCTCGCGTTCGCGCTCGGGCCGGTGTTCACTCGCCAGAAGTTCGACTGGCAGCTCGTGGGCAACGTCACGGACTTCCCCACCGACACGTACATCCCCCGGGTCGTCGCGATCGTTGCGGGGATCGGCGAGGCGGGTAAGAGCACCGTCTACATGCGCCGGCGCAACCCGGCCTTCGACAAGGACAAGCCCGACCAGTACAACCGGATCATCGCGATCTCCACGCGATGCATGCACCTCGGCTGCCCCGTGCGCTACGTGGAGGCGGCCGAGCGCTTCATCTGCCCGTGCCACGGCGGCGTCTACGACTTCACGGGCCAGCGCACCGGCGGCCCGCCGGTCCGGCCCCTGGACCGCTTCTACACGGAGATCCGCAACGGCAACGAGGTGTGGGTCGGCCCGCGCTACTCGGTCAACTCGGAGCTCCACCGCTTCTCGCCGCGCGATCCCGGCGAGGACACCGACGGCATCGGCCAGTACCTGTATCCCGCCCGCTTCTCGACTCCCAAGAAGTAGATGCGCCTCCTTCCGCCGATTCCCGACCGCCTGAAGCCGGCGCCCAAGCGCCCCGGCACGGCGGCGCCGCAGAAGCCGCTCGAGCTCGTCCAGGAGGCCGGCATCTCCGCCGTCGACTGGATCGACGAGCGGACGTCGCTCTCGGGCGGCCTGCGCTGGCTGCTGTTCCGGAAGGTCCCCAAGGGGACCAACTGGTTCTACACGCTGGGCTCCGCGACGCTGTTCGCCTTCCTCTCGCAGGCGGTCACCGGCGTGTTCCTCGCCATGTACTACCGGCCCGACGTGGCCGGCGGTGCCTACGAGTCGGTCCGCTACATCACGAACTACGCCTTCCTCGGCGAATTCGTGCGCGGAATGCACAAGTGGGGCTCCTCCGTGATGGTGATCCTCGTGTTCCTGCACATGGCCCGCACGTTCTTCTTCGGCGCCTACAAGTACCCGCGGGAGCTCAACTGGGTGATCGGCGTGACGCTGCTCATCCTCACGATGGTGATGTCGTTCACCGGATACCTGCTGCCGTTCGACCAGCGGGCCTACTGGGCGACGATCGTCGGCGTGAACATCAACGGCACCGGTCCGCTGATCGGCCCGTACCTCTCGGACTTCCTGAGAGCGGGTCCCGAGTTCGGGGCGACCACGCTCTCGCGGTTCTACGCGATCCACATGCTGCTCGTGCCGGGCCTGATCGCGGCCCTCGTCGGCGCGCACCTCTATCTGGTGGCGAAGCTCGGCACCACGGCCCCGCCGTGGCTGAAGGCCGAGCACAAGGAGCCTGAGCTCGAGGCGAAGGCCAAGGCATGAACCAGGCGGAGAAGGAGCAGTACCTTCGGGAGTACAACATCCTGAAGTCGCAGGGGAAGCCGTTCTTCCCCTACGCGGTGGCCAAGGACTCGATCATGGCCGTGTTCGTCCTCGTGGTCATCATCGTGTTGTCGATCATCCTCGGGGCCGAGCTCGGGCCCAAGGCCGATCCGACGACCACGACCTACGTTCCCCGCCCGGAGTGGTACTTCTTCTTCCTCTTCGAGGTGCTGCGCGTCGTCAAGCCGCCCGCGCTCACCCCGTTCGCGACGATCGGCGTGCCGACGATCGCGATGATCCTGCTGTTCCTGCTCCCGTTCTACGACCGCAGCCCGGAGCGGCGGCCCGAGCGCCGGCCGATCGCCACGACGGCCGGCATCCTCACGATCGCGGCGATGGCGTACCTGACGTTCCTGGGCGCCAGCGCCGGCTCCCCCAACCAGGTCGACCTCAAGGCCCCGAAGGACCTGCACGGCACCGCGCTCGCGCAGTTCAACGCCGGCAAGCTCGTGGTCGGGCAGTCGGGGTGCCTCGCCTGCCACAAGATCGGCGAGAACGGCAACGACGGCCCCGGCCCGGAGCTGACCCACGTGGCGCGCGACGTACCGCAGAACGCGATCGCCCAGACGTTGCGCAACCCGACCGCGCCGATGCCGTCGTTCAAGCGCCTGGCCACGCAGCAGCCGCAGAAGTTCAAGGCGCTCGTGTTCTTCCTCGGGCAGCTCAAGTAGGCCCTTCCGCATGACCGGGGCGACCGGGACCCTCGCGGACCCGCAGGTCCGCCAGATGTTCGACCGCATCGCCGGCGTGTACGACCGGATGAACTCGGTCATGACCGCCGGGCTCCACCACCGCTGGCGCGCCCGCGCGGCGGACCTCGCCGCGCTCGCGCCCGGCGACCGGGCACTCGACGTCGCGACGGGCACCGGCGACCTCGCGCTCGAGCTCGCCCGCCGCGTCGCTCCGGGGGGCGAGGTCGTCGGCTGCGACTTCGCCGACGGCATGCTCGCCCGCGCGCGGGAGAAGGCGGGCGCCGAGGGCGCCGTGCGCTTCGAGTGGGCCGACGCGCTCGCGCTCCCCTACTCCGAGGGCGCGTTCGCCGCCGCCACGGTCGGCTTCGGCGCCCGCAACTTCTCCGACCTCCCCCAGGGTGTCCGCGAGATGGCGCGCGTCGTGCGCCCCGGCGGCCGCGTCGTCATCCTCGAGATCACGACGCCGCAGCGACCCCCACTCTCTACGTTCTTCCGCCTGTGGTTCGACCGCATCGTCCCGGCGCTCGGCCGGGTCGCGGGCGACTCGGACGCCTACAGCTACCTGCCGGCCTCGGTGCGCCGGTTCCCCGCGCCCGAGGGCCTGGCCGCGGTGATGGCCGGCGCCGGCCTCGTCCGCATCCGGTGGATCCTCACGGCCGGCGGGATCATCGCCCTCCACGTCGGCGAGGTCGCGTGATGGCGACCGCCGCGACCGTCGAGGCGCTGATCCAGGCCGGGGGCCCGCACGTCCCGGCCCTGATGGACGAGCTCGAGGTCCGGCTGTCCGAGCTGGCCGCCTCGCACGGCCCGGAGCTCGCGCGCCACAGCGGTGCGACGATCGCCGCGGGCGGGAAGCGCCTGCGGCCGTTGCTCGTCGTCCTCGCCGCGGGCGAGACGCCGGCCGGCCGTGACGGCGTGCTGCGCGCCGCGGTCGCCGTCGAGCTCGTGCACTCGGCGACGCTCGTCCACGACGACGTCCTCGATCGCGGGACCCTCCGCCGCGGGCGCCCGACGGTCGTGGCGGCGGCCGGGCGGAACATGGCCACGGCGGCCGGGGACTTCCTGTTCTCGCGGGCGTTCGCCGAGCTGGCGGGCGGCGGGCGGGCGGCGGCGGTCGCCGCCCTCGCCGACGCGTGCCTCGGGCTGGCCGAGGGCGAGCTCATGCAGCGCTCCGACGCGTGGGATCCGGCCGTCTCCGTCGCGCGCTATGAGCGCCGCTGCGAGCTCAAGACCGCGCGGCTGTTCGAGGCTGCGTGCCGGCTCGGCGCGCTCGAGGGCGGCGCGCCCGAGGCGGA
>JAOPZQ010000592.1 GCA_025964075.1 Solirubrobacterales bacterium
TCGCCGCGGCGACGAGCGCGGCGTCCTGGATCTTCACCCCGTGATGGACCTCGAAGCGCTCGCGCAGGCCGCGGAGGATCGAGATCGTGTCCTCCACCGACGGCTCGACGACGACCACCGGCTGGAAGCGGCGCTCGAGCGCGGCGTCCTTCTCGATCCGGCGGTACTCGCTCAGCGTCGTCGCGCCGATGCAGTGCAGCTCGCCGCGGGCGAGCATCGGCTTGAGCATGTTGGCCGCGTCCATCGCGCCCTCCGCGGCGCCGGCGCCGACGACGGTGTGCAGCTCGTCGATGAACAGCAGGATCGAGCCCTCGGCCGCCTTGATCTCCGCGAGCACCGCCTGCAGGCGCTCCTCGAACTCGCCGCGGTACTTGGCGCCGGCGATGAGCGAGCCCATGTCCAGAGCGAACACGGTCTTGTCGCGCAGGCCCTCGGGGACGTCGCGGCGCACGATCCGCTGGGCCAGGCCTTCCACGATGGCGGTCTTGCCCACGCCCGGGTCGCCGATCAGCACCGGGTTGTTCTTCGTCTTGCGCGAGAGGATCTGGATCACGCGCCGGATCTCCTCGTCCCGGCCGATCACCGGGTCGAGGCGGCCGCTGCTCGCCTCGGCCACCAGATCGCGGCCGTACTTCTCGAGCGCCTCGTAGGCCGTCTCCGGCGTCGCGCTGGTCACCCGCTGGCTGCCGCGCACCTCGGTCAGGGCCTCGAGGAAGCGCTCGCGGGTCACGCCGGCGTCCCGGAGGACGCGGCCGGCCGGGGTCTGCGTGCCGGTGTCGATGATCGCGAGCACGACGTGCTCGACGGACACGTACTCGTCCTTGAGCCGGCCCCGCTCCTCGTCGGCGGCGTCGAGGAGCCGGCTGAGCGCCCGGGAGACATGGACGTCGCCGGAGCCCGCTCCGCTGACGCGCGGACGCTGCTCGAGCGCGCGCTCGAGTGCCGCCCGGAGCGCCGCCGGATCCGCCTCCGCCCGTTCGAACAGTCGCGGCACGAGGCCGTCGGACTGGTCGAGCAGCGCCAGCAGGAGATGCTCGACGTCGACCTCGGTGTGCCCGTAGCGCAGGGCCTTGGTCTGGGCGTCGTGCAGCGCCTCCTGGGTCTTCAGCGTCATCCGGTTCGGGTCCATGCCATCACCTCGGGCGGTTGCGCAGCGGCTCGTAGCGGCGAAGCCGCTCTTCCAGTTCGTCGATGCGGTCCAGCAGGTCGCACGCGAGGATCGCGCCCGCGTAGCTCAGGCCAAGGTCGCGGCGAAGGCGCGCGGCGCGGGCCAGCCGCGCCGGCGCTCCGACGTCGCCGAGCTCGACCAGCCCGAGGCGGAGGAAGCGCTGCACGAGGTCCGGATGCAGGCCGGCCTCGCGGGCGAGCACCTCGACCTCGACCGGACGCGTGGCGATCGGCACGGAGCGCTGGACCAGGCGGACATGGCGCGTGACGCTCATCGCCGGCCCCGCGGGTTGAACTTCGAGACCTCGGCCAGACGTTCGAAGAGCTCGCGCTCCTCCTTCGTCAGCCGCTTGGGCAGCACGATCTGCACGACGGCGTACAGGTCGCCCTTCTCGCCTCCCGGCCCGGGCAGCCCCTCCCCCTTGAGTCGCAGCTTCCGGCCGCTCGAGGAGCCCTTGGGCACCTTCACCTTCGCGGTGCCGGTCAGCGTCGGGACCTCGACGGTCGCGCCGAGCGCGGCCTCCCACGGCGCCACGGGCACGTCGACGTAGAGGTCGCGGCCCTCGACGCGGAAGCGGGGGTGCGGACGGAGCCGAACCCGCAGGAACAGGTCGCCCGGAGGGCCGCCGGCCATGCCGGGCGTGCCCTCTCCCGCCAGCCGGATGCGCTGCCCGTCGCGGACGCCGGGCGGGACGTTGACCGTGAACGAGCGGCCGTCGGCGAGCGTGAACCGGCGGCGCCCCCCCTGGGCCGCCTCCTCCAGCGAGAGCTCGAGCTCGGCCTCCTGGTCGCCGCCGCGCGTCGAGAAGCCGTCGAAGCGGTCGGCCCGGCGGGTGCGGCCGCCGCCGCGTCCGCCGAACAGCCCCTCGAAACAGTCGCTGAACTCGCCGCCGCCGAAGTCGAAGCGGATGTCCTCGAACCCGCCGCCGGCCGGGCTCGGGGCGCGGGCCGTGCCGCCGCGCCGCGCGAAGCCGTCGAAGCCGGCGGCGCTCGAGACGTCCTCCCCGGCGCGCCAGTTCGCTCCGAGCCGGTCGTAGCGCTCGCGCTTCTCGGTGTCGCGAAGGACCTCGTAGGCCTCGGAGATCTCCTTGAAGCGGTCCTCCGCGCCTTCCTCCTTGTTGACGTCCGGGTGGTGCTTCCGCGCCAGCGACCGGTACGCCCGGCGGATCTCCTCCTCGCTCGCGTCGCGGGAGACGCCCAGCGTCTCGTAGTAGTCGCGGAACCCGACGGCCATCAGCGCTCGGATTCGACGGCCGGCCGGGACACCACCACCTGCGCGGGGCGGAGCACGCGGTCGCCGACGGCGTAGCCGGAGCGCGCGACCTCGACGACGGTGCGGTCGGGGACCTCATCCGTCTCCTTCACCCCGATCGCCTCGTGGCGCTCCGGGTCGAACCGCTCCCCCGTGGCGCCGATCCGCTGCACGCCTTGGCGATCGAGGATCGCCTCCATCTGCTCGAGGACCGCGCGAAGGCCCTCGAACAGCGGGTTCTCAGGCTGCATCTGCAGGGCCCGCTCGACGCTGTCGATCGCCTGGAACCAGTCGAGGAGCAGCGCGTCGCGGCTCTCCGCCACGCGGCGGTCGACCTCCCGGGCCGACCGCTTGCGGTAGTTGTCGAGGTCGGCGAGGGCCCGCTTGTAGCGGTCCTCCATCCGCGCGAGCTCGGCCTCGTGCTGCTCCTCCGACTCCGGCGCCGGCGGCTCCTGCGTCCGGACCTCGCTGCCGTCACTCTCGTGTGAACTCGGCATCGACCACCTCGTCGTCGTCGCTCTGCGCCGCGTCGCCCGCGCCGTTGCCGCCCGCGCCGTTGCCCGTCCCGGCGCCGGCGCCGGCCGCCGCGGAGGCGCTCGCCGGCAGGCTCTGCACGACCTGCTGCAGGTCCGAGATCAGCGGGCGCACACGGTCGAGGCCGGCCTGCTCCTCGATCGCCTGGCGAGCGTCGGCCACGAGCTGCTCGGCGCGCGCCTTCTCGTAGACCGGGAGCCGGTCCTGGAGCTCGCGGAGGAGCTCGTCGACGCGGTACGCGAGCGAGTCGAGCTCGTTGCGCGCGTCGATCTCCTCGCGGCGCCGGCGGTCCTCCTGGGCGTGCTCCTGGGCCTCGCGGATCATGCGCTCGATCTCGCTCTGGTCGAGGTTCGTGCTCTCCGAGATCGTCACGCGCTGCTCCGCGCCGGTGTCCTTGTCGCGCGCGGTCACGTTGAGGATCCCGTTCGCGTCGACGTCGAACGTCACCTCCACCTGCGGCACCCCGCGCGGCGCCGGGCGGATGCCCTCGAGGCGGAAGCGGGCCAACTGGCGGTTGTCGCGGGCGAGCTCGCGCTCGCCTTGGAGGACGACGATGTCGACCGCCGTCTGGTTGTCCTCCGCGGTCGAGAACACCTCCGTCCGCCGTGCCGGGATCGTCGTGTTGCGCTCGATCACCTTGGTCATGACGCCGCCCATCGTCTCCAGCCCGAGGGAGAGCGGCAGCACGTCGAGCAGGACGACGTCCTCGACCTCGCCCTTGAGCACGCCGGCCTGCAGCGCGGCGCCCACGGCGACGACCTCGTCGGGGTTGACCGTCATGTTCGGGTCCTTGCCGCCGGTCAGGCTGCGGACCAGGTTCTGCACGGCGGGGATCCGGGTCGAGCCGCCGACGAGGATGACCTCGTCGATGTCGTCCGCGGTGAGCTTGGCGTCGGAGAGCGCCTGCTGGACCGGCCCGCGGGTGCGCTCGATCAGGTCGGCCACGAGCTGCTCGAACTTGGAGCGCGTGAGGCTCGTGTTCAGGTGCTTGGGACCGGCCGCGTCCGCGGTGATGAACGGCAGGTTGATCTGGGTCTGCGTCTGGCTCGAGAGCTCGACCTTGGCCCGCTCCGCCGCCTCGTACAGCCGCTGGAGCGCCTGTGGATCGTTGCGCAGGTCGATGCCCTGGTCGTTCTTGAACTCGTCGGCCAGCCAGTCGACGATGCGCTTGTCGAAGTCGTCGCCCCCGAGGTGGCCGTCGCCGCTCGTCGCGCGCACCTCGACCACGCCGTCGCCGACGTCGAGGATCGAGACGTCGAACGTCCCGCCGCCGAGGTCGAAGACGACGACCGTCTCCTGGCCCTTCTTGTCCATGCCGTAGGCGAGCGCGGCCGCGGTCGGCTCGTTGATGATCCGCAGGACCTCGTGGCCCGCGATCTTGCCGGCGTCGCGCGTCGCCTGGCGCTGGGAGTCGTTGAAGTACGCGGGGACGGTGATGACCGCCTCGGTGACGCGCTCGCCGAGGAACTTGCCCGCGTCCTCCGCGAGCTTGCGCAGCACGAGCGCGGAGATCTCCTCCGGCGAGTACTGCTTGCCGCGCACCTCGAAGCGCACGGCGTCGTTCGCGCCCCGAACGACCCGGTAGGAGACGATCTTCGCCTCCTCCTCGACCTCGTCGAACTTCCGGCCGATGAAGCGCTTGGCGGAGTAGATCGTCGCCTCGGGGTTGAGGATGGCCCGGCGCTTGGCGACCTGGCCGACGAGGCGCTGTCCGTCGTCGGTGAACGCCACCACGGACGGGGTCGTGCGGGCGCCTTCGGCGTTCGGGATCACCTCCACCTTCCCGCCCTCCATCGTCGCCGCGACGACGGAGTTCGTCGTACCTAGATCGATTCCGACCGCCTTGGCCATCGCAGCTCCTCTCGTACTCGCGTACCGGCCGACGCGCTGGAAGCGCGTCGAGTGGGGAGTTAGGGCGCCGCCCGCGGCGTTCAAGAGGCCGACACGCGTCGGTTGAGCGCCGTTCACGGCGGCCTACCTGTGAGCCCGTGACGACGACCGTCTTCCCCGCGGGATGGCGGCACCGGCGAGGAGCCCTGGTCCGCGAGCTCGCCTTCCGCGACTTCGACGAGGGCATGCGGTTCCTCGGCCGCCTCGCCGAGAACGCGGTCGACTACGGGCGCCGCCCGGACATGAGCATCGCCTCGAACCACGTGGTCCTCTCGATCGAGAACCCCCACCACGCGGGCCTCACGCTCGCCGAGCTCCGCCTGCTCGGCAAGGTCGAAGCCGTCATCGAGGGCTGGGCGTGAGTGCGATCGAAGGAGTCAGGCTCGCGGAGACTCCCGACCGCGACGGAGCGTTCCCCCGGCTGAGCGAGGAGCAGATCGCGCGTCTCGCCGAGCACGGCGAGCGCCGCCACGTCGCCCCGGGCGACGTGCTGTACCGCGAGGGGGATCTGAACTACGACTTCTTCGTCATCCTCAGCGGCAAGGTCGCGAGCATCGAGGGCTACGGCAAGGAGAACGAGGTGGTCGCCGTCCACGGCCCCGGGCGCTTCCTCGGCGAGCTCAGCCTGCTCACCGGCGAGGCCGCGCTCGTCTCCGCCGTCGTGCAGGAGCCCGGCGAGGTCCTGGCGATCCCGGCCGAGCGCCTTCGCGCGCTCGTCTCACAGGACCCCGCCCTCGGCGACATGATCCTGCGCGCCTGCTTCCTGCGGCGCTCGTGGCTGATCGGCGTCGGCGCCGGCTTCCGGATCATCGGCTCGCGCTTCTCGCCGGACACGCGCCGGCTCCGCGAGTTCGCCGCCCGCAACCGGCTGCCCCACCGCTGGATCGACCTCGAGCAGGACAGGACCGCCGAGGCGGTGCTGCGCCAGCTCGGGGTGAAGCCGGAGGAGACGCCGGTCGTCATCGTCGGGACCGATCGCGTGCTGCGCAACCCGAGCAACGCAGAGCTCGCGGAGGCCGTGGGCCTGCGCCCGCCCACCCCGACCGAGGCTGTATGCGACCTCCTCGTGGTCGGCGCCGGTCCCGCGGGGCTCGGCGCCTCCGTCTACGGCGCCTCCGAGGGCCTGGCCACGACCGCGGTGGACGCCGTCGCCACCGGCGGCCAGGCGGCGACGTCGTCGCGGATCGAGAACTACCTCGGGTTCCCGGCCGGGATCTCCGGCGCCGAGCTCGCGGACCGGGCGGCGATCCAGGCGCGGAAGTTCGGCGCCCGGATCACCGTGCCCGCCGCGGCCACGGCGCTGCGCCGCGAGGACGGCCACTACGTCGTCCCGCTCGACGACGGCACCGCGGTCGCGGCCGAGACCGTCGTGATCGCCACGGGCGCTCGCTACTGCAAGCTCCCCGTGCCGCGCCTCGAGGAGTTCGAGGGCACGAGCGTGTTCTACGCGGCGACGCTGATGGAGGCGCAGATGTGCGTCGGCGATCCCATCGCGGTCGTCGGCGGCGGCAACTCCGCCGGCCAGGCGACGCTGTTCCTCAGCCAGCATGCCGCCGCGGTCCGCCTGCTCATCCGCTCCGGCGACCTCGGCCGCGACATGTCCCGCTACCTCGCGGACCGGATCGAGCGCAACCCCAAGGTCGAGGTCATGCCGAACACCGAGGTCCGCGAGTTGGTCGGCGAGGACGCGCTCGAAGCGCTCGTCGTCGAGGACAACCGCACGGGTGAGCGGCGCACGATCGAGGCCAGGGCGCTGTTCGTGTTCATCGGCGCCGAGCCCCACACGGATTGGCTGGGCGACGCGGTGGCGCTCGATCGCCGCGGCTTCGTCCTCACCGGACGGGACGCGGCGGCGCACGCGCCGGAGGGCCACGAGCCCATGCTGCTCGAGACGAGCCTGCCCGGCGTGCTCGCGGTCGGCGACGTGCGCAGCGGCTCGATCAAGCGCGTCGCCTCCGCCGTCGGCGAGGGCGCGATGGCCGTGCGCCTCGTCCACGAGCACCTGAACGGCAACGACTCACAGCTCGAACGATGATCGGAGGTCCTCCATGACGATCGGCACCAGCCTCGTCCTCGTCGCCGTCGGCGCGATCCTGCACTACGCGGTCACCGCCCACGTCTCCTGGATCGACTTGCAGACGACCGGAACCGTCCTGATGGTCGTCGGCATCGTCGGCCTGGTGATCGGCCTGGTCCTCGCCGCCCGCGGGCGCTGGCCGACCGCGCCGCCGCCGCCGGTCTAGCGTCGTGAACCGCAAATCCGGGGGCAGCTTCGCGACGTCTGGACGCGACTGAATCTGAACCCGAATTTCCGCATTAGGCCGGGGCTGACGGACTGAGGCGGGCGACCGCCTCGAGCACCTCGGCGGCGAGCTGCGGACCGTCGGCGGCCCGGCGGGGCACGGCGACGATCCGCACGACCACGCCGTCGCGATCGACCTCCTCGAGCGAGATGTCGGGCACGCCGCGGCTCGGCGTCCGCAGCGAGGACTGGAGCTCGCGCTGCAGCCGGCGCAGCGTGACCCCGCGCGCGAGCCGGACCCGCAGGTCGATCCCGTCCGGCTCGCGGAGCGGCACGACCGCGACCGTGAGGACGACCGAGTTCGGCACCATGACCCGATCGGCGCCGCGCAGCAGCGTGGTGTAGATGACCCCGAGCGACGCGACGACCCCCTCGACGGCCCCGGCGAGCGGGCCCCCGATGAGGCGCACGCGCTCGCCGACCCGGAACGTGCGAGCGCTGACGAGGACCGTGCCCGCGATCAGGTTGCCGAGCGTCTGCTGCGCGGCGAGGCCGCCGACGACGGCGGTGACCGCCCCGGAGAGAGCCAGCGTCCGCAGCCCGAGGCCGGCGATGCGCAGCGCCACGACGGCCGTGATCGCGAGCGTGAGCAGCCGGATCACGAAGTCGATGGTGCCGGCGGTGGCCGTGTCGACGCGCGAGTACAGGTTGGGAGCGAACGAGCGTCCGATGCCGCGTGCGAACTGCCAGCCCAGCGCGACGAGCGCGACCGCGGTGACGACCCGCACGGGGGTGTCCCAGGCGGGACCGAGCAGGTCGTTCCGCGCCCGGTAGAACGCGAGCACGCCGGCCACGAGGGGTATGAGCGCGACGGACTCGAGGCGCGCCCGCCGCACGGCGCCGCGGCTGAGGCGCGGTCGGGCCAGATCGCGCCACGACGGGCTCCGGGCCAACCGGTGAGCGCTCACGCCGGCGCGTAGGTCCGGTTCGGCTGGGGCTTGACGCGGCCCTCGCGCACCGCCTCGCCCAGCGCCCGGCGGAAGCGCTGCGGGCCCCAGCCCCGCGCGTCGATGGCCCGAGCCAGCTCCTGTGCCGACATCGGGCCGCCCTCCTGCAGTGTGCGCGCGATCTCCTCGATCTCGTCGTCGAGGCTCTCGTCGGCGCTCCTCGCGTGCGCGCTCGTGGCCCCGGCGGTGCCGATCATTCCCGGCGAGTAGAACGCCTCGCCGGTGCCGGGCCGATACCGTCGGCGCCCGGCGCGAGCGCGTTCGTCGCGCGCTGCCTTGCGCTCGCCGATCCGCTTGGTCACGGCGGTCAGCGGCGTCGCGATCGCCTCGAGCGACTTCTGCTCGGCGGAGACGCCGTAGCGCAGCTCGGCCAGCCCCCCGAGCGCCATCGCCGCCGCTCCGATGAAGAATCCGAGCGCGATCAGGTGGACGTTGCCGCTGTGGATGAAGTTCCCGAACAGGAGCGGACCCGTGATGCCGCCGATCCCCGTCCCCACCGCGAAGAACAGCGCGATGGCGAGCGCGCGGGTCTCCATCGGGAAGACCTCGCTCACCGTCAGGTAGGCCGAGCTCGCGCC
>JAOPZQ010000639.1 GCA_025964075.1 Solirubrobacterales bacterium
CGGCGACGAGGAGCGCCGCGCCGGCGAGGACGACGATCCGGGTCATCGCGCGTGGGGACCGACCCATTGGGTAGTGATGACGCCGGTGCCGCCGCCGCCGCCGTTCGACTGCCCCGGCTCGGTGATCTGGAACGACAGCGCGGTCGGCCAGCGCTGGCGATTCAGGCGGAGGCTGATGCTGCGGTTGCCGGGTTTCATCGAGCGCGGCTTCGCCTGCGCGACCACGCGCCCATGACGCTTCGCGGTCAGCCCGATCTTGGCCTTGCGCACGACCTTGAACGAGACGACCAGCGTCAGCCCGCGCAGGCGCGAGCGCACGTTCTTCACCGCCGCCGAGAGGCGCTTGGTCGTCGCCGGCGGCGCCGTCGGCTGCACCGGCGGCGGCGGCGGCGCGAACAGCTGCGAGTCGTCGGGCGGCGGGGCGTCGGGCGTGGCCTGGGCCTGGGCCTCGTTGGGCCGGAAGGTGATCGTGCCCTGGTAGCTCGGGTCCGTGTCCCGGTCCGGCTCCGTGCCGTCGGTGTAGTGGAACAGCCAGCCCGCCGTCGTCACGAGCCAGCCGTCGTTCGGGTCCGTGAACGCGATCCGCGCCGCCGCGCCGCGGCCCGCCCCGCTCACGGGCAGTCGCGTCACGGTCGCGTGGCCGTCGGCCCCGAGCAGGGCGACCGTCGCCTTGGCGTTCGTGCTGCGGCGATCGGCGAAGCGCTGCACGGCGACCCACGCCTGGGTGCTCCCCGGCGCGGGCGAGACCGAGACGAACCGGTCGGTGGGCCCGAATGCGGTCCCGTCCACGGGAACCGAGGCGAACGCATCGCCCACGAGGCGGGCGGCCAGCGGCGGCCGCGGGACGACGTCGCCGTCGGGGGCGTCCGGGCCGGACGCCGCGCCACCGCCGACGGCCCAGAGGTCCGTCGCGTCGGCGCCCAGCGCGAGCATGTCGGCCCCGTCCGCCGGGGCGCCGGCGAGCGCGGGAGGCGTCCACGGGTCGTTCGAGAAGCGGCCGCCGCTGATCCGGTGGATCAGCGCCGGCTTGGTCTCGGGGGCGGCGAGGGCGACGGGATCGCTCGTGTCCTCCGGCGCCCGGCCGTCGAACGTGGTCTCGAAGAACGTACCGCCGTGGAAGGCGAGCGCGCTGACGCCCCGACCCTGGGGCGCGTAGACGGTGGTGAGCGAGTGTCCGTCCCAGTGGAGGTGGAAGGCGCCGACCCGGTCACCGGTCGGGTCCTGCGCGCCGTAGCCGCCGAACCAGCAGTCGTCGGGGCCGTTGCACGCGGCGGCGTCCATCGTGTGGTACGGGTCGGGCGCCTCCGGCGCGGTGGAGAACGAGCCGACGACCTGCCCGTTCACGAAGTGACACAGGGCGGTCCCCGAGCCGACGCGCGGCTGGCTCGGCTCGCTCACGGTCCAGAACTCGTCGGGTCCGGCGAACGCGATGCGCATCGTGTCGCCGCTCGACCCGCACACCGTGGCCAGCTCGTGCCAGGTGCGCCCGTCCCACGAGTAGATCCCGCGGGGCACGACCGCGTTGCCCTCGACGCCCAGGAGGCCGCGGTTCCGCGACCAGAACACGAGGTCCCCGGGCGGGCCGAGCGGCACCTTGAACGGCGCGCCGGCCGGCGGGTCGGGCTGGGCGAGATGCCAGATGGGCGCTGCGGCCCGCGCCGCGGGGGCGGCGCATCCCAGCGCCACGAGCGCGACGAGGGCGGCACCTCTCACAGCTCCTCCCGGCTCTCCTCCGTCGCCTTCGAGTTGGGGAGCTCGATGTTCTCGAGCACCACGGGATTGACCGTCGAGAGGAGGGCGTCGAGCGCGACGCCCGAGAGCGTCTCCTGCTCGAGCAGCGAGTGTGCGGTCTCGTGCACCGCGCCCCAGTTGCGCCGCAGCACGACCTCCGCCCGGCTCGACGCCTCGCCGACGAGCCGCTCGACCTCGCGGTCGATCAGGTCGAGCGTCGAGGGACCGACCGAGCCCAGGTCCTGGAGGGAGGCGCCGAGGAAGACCTCTCCCGCCTTCTCGCCGATCGTCACCATGCCGAGCTCGGAAGACATCCCGAAGCTCGTGACCATCGAACGGGCGAGCGACGTGGCGGCGTGGAGGTCGTCGTGGACGCCGGTCGAGAGCGAGCCGAACTCGAGCCGCTCGCCGGTGGCGCCGGCGACGATCGCCACGAGCTGGCGCTGCAGGTCCGGCTCCTGCATCACGACCTGGTCGCGGTCGGTGAGCATGTGGGCGGCGGTGCCGAGCGTGCGCCCGCGGGCGACGATCGAGAGCTTCTGGGCCGAGACGGTCTGGCCGATCGCCCGCGTCACCACCGCGTGCGCGGACTCGTGCACGGCGATGATCCAGCGCTCGTCCTCGCTGAGGATGTGCGACCGGCGCGCCGGTCCGGCGACGACGCGGTCGATCGCCTCCTCGAGCATCGCCTCGGTGATCTCCGCCAAGCCCTCGCGGACGGCGAGCAGGGAGGCCTCGTTGACCAGGTTCGCGAGCTCGGCGCCGCTGAACCCGGGCGTCAGCTTCGCCACCTCGTCGAGGTGGGCGTCGCGGTGGAGCGGCCGGCCCTTGCAGTAGAGCTGGAGGATCTCCATGCGGCCGTG
>JAOPZQ010000644.1 GCA_025964075.1 Solirubrobacterales bacterium
CTCCCGGAGCTCGCCGAGACCCTCGAGAGGCTGGCGGACGCCGGACCGCGCGAGCTCTACGAAGGGGAGCTGGGCGAGCGAGTGGCCGCCACGACCAGCCGTGCCGAGGACGGACTGGTCGCCCGCGACCTCAGGGAGTACCGGGCGCGGAGCGTGCCGCTCGCGTTCGCGCACGTCGGCGGGCACCGGCTCGTCGCGGTGCCGCCCAACAGCCAGGGCGCGACGGCGCTGATCCTGCTTCGCGCGCTCCTCGCGACCGAATCGTCGCGGCCCGGGAGTCCGGCGTGGACGACGGCCTTCCTGCGAGCGAAGCGCGTCGCGTTCGCGGCGCGCGACGCCGAGCTCTCCCGCCTCGAGCGGCTCGACCGCCCCCTCGGCGACGACGACGTGGATGCGCTCGTCGCCTTCGGCGAGGGCAGCCCCGCGACCGCCGGCACGAGCCTGGACGGTGACACGATCGCCCTCGCCGCCTGCGATGAGTCCGGGGAGACCTGCGTCCTCATCCAGAGCCTGTACGGCTCCTTCGGAAGCGCGATCACGGTGCCGGCCACCGGCATCGTCCTGCAGAACCGCGGCGCGTACTTCTCGACCGAGCCCGGACACCCCAACCGGATCGGCCCCGGTCGACGGACGCTGCACACCCTCATGCCGATGCTGGCCTATGACGCTCGCGGCCGGTTGCGCGCCGCGGTCGGCACGATGGGCGGGGACGGGCAGCCGCAGGTGGTCGCACAGGTACTCGCGCGGCTGCTCTGGGGTGGCGAGCACGCGGTGGAGGCGATCGCCGCACCGCGGCTGCTGCACGGGCGCTACATGGTCGGCGAGCCCGACGACGTCGTGCACGTCGAGGACACGCTGAGCCCCGCCTCGGTCGCCGCGCTGCGGGCCGCGGGGCATGACATCGAGTCTCACCCGTGGCCGTCGCAGCGCATGGGGCACGCGTGCGCGATCGTCGCGCCCGACGCTGGCTCGCGGTCGCGGGTCGCGGCCAGCGATCCGCGCTGCGATGGCGGCGCGCTCGCCTTGTAGTCGTCGTCGGTGGTGTTAGGTGATGGCGAGGACGACGATGGTCGCGTCGTCATGGAGCGGTTCGTCGGAGGAGTTGGTGAGGGCGTGTTGGATGGCGAGGACGGTGGAGGCGGCGGTGGTGCTGGTTGCTTGTTCGAGGGCGTGGTTGATGCCGTCGGTCCCGAAGCGTCCGTCGTGTTTGGTGCGGCGTTCGGTGACGCCGTCGGTGACGAGGATGAGTCGCTCGCCGGGGTGGAGTCGGCGTTGGGTGGCGGTGAAGGTTCGGGTGGCGTCTCCGGTTCCGAGGGTGGGGTGGGTGGGTCCGTCGAGTTCGTGGAGGTTGCCGTCGCGGTCGATGAGGTAGGGCGGTGGGTGGCCGCAGTTGATCCAGGTCAGGGTCGCGGTCGGGGGGCGCCAGCGGGCGGCGATCAGCGAGACGTGGAAGTCGGGGTTGCCGAGTTGGCGGACGGTTTCGTGCATCGTCGCGAGTGCCTGTTCGAGATCGTGTCCGCTGCGTCGGGCGGCGCGGAGCGCGCCGAGGGCGGCGGCGCCAAGGCCGGCGGCGGTGGCGCCCGTTCCTGACGCGTCGGCGATCGCGAGCCAGGAGCCGTCGCGGTTCTCGGCGAAGTCGAACCAGTCGCCGCCGACCTCATAGGTGGGGAGCAGTGTGCCGGCGAGGCCTGCGCCGGCGACGCGGGCGATCCGGGGAGGGAACAGGTTCTGTTGGATCTCCGCGGCCGCGGTTGGGGGCTTTCGGCGTCGGGCGGCTTCGATGAAGTCGGTGTAGTCGCGGGCGAGCTCGAGCGCGGCCGCGCCGTGCTTGGCGATATCGGCGATGGGGGCGACGGGTGTCCCGACGCTGAGCAGCAGGCCGGTGACGCGGCCGCGTAGCCACAGCGGCTCGGCGACGCAGCCGGGCAGTCGTTGCTGCAGCTGGATGTAGAAGTCCGGCAGGCCTTCGGGGACGATCTCGGGGCCGAGCGCCGGTGGGGCGTCGAGGCTCGGGGGGAACTCCTCTGAGCCGGCGATCCGCAGCAGATGCGAGCCGTCGATGTCGACGACGTAGAGGGCGACGGGCACGCCGCCGACGCGGCGGGCCTCGGCGACCAGCTGGTCGGGGAGGAGGTGCGGCGGCACCTCGTCGAGGATGCGGGTGACGTCCACGGGGAGCGGCTCGTCGCGTCCCAGCAGTCCGGGGGCGCGGAACGGCAGCGTCTCGATCCGGCCGCTGACCGCGGCCGCGGCGGGTGTCGTCTCGAGCGTCGCCAGTGCTTGCTCGAGTGCGTGCCGCGTGGGGAAGTGGCGGTAGAGCGTCGAGCGGCCGACGCCGGCGGCGGCGGCGATCTCCGCCATCGAGATGCGCCGATCACCGACCAGCGTCGCCGCCGCCACGATGATGCGCTCGCGGCTGGCGAGCGCATCGGCGCGCGCCGACACGGTTCCCGCGCTCGCCGAGCCCTGTCCCGCTGGTGGTGTTGCGGATGGCGCCATTCGCCGCGCTGACCGGACCTGCGCCGCCGTCGACCGCGTCGGCCGGCACCCGGCTCCTGTCCTTCACTCGATCCCGAAGTGGGTCATATCGTCCCACATTTCGCCGAGATCCAGTTTCGGTACCGCACCGACGCGGTACCTCTCCCACAGGTGTCCCACTTCACCGGGACGGACCGGGACAAGGAGAACGCATGACTGGAGTGACCGAGGCCTACGACTTTCGCGGGCGGACGATGATCGATCCCTCCGGCGAGAAGATCGGGAAGGTCGACGATCTGTATCGCGACGCGCAGGGTGCCCAGCCCCAGTGGGCGCTCGTGAACACCGGACTCTTCGGGACGAAGAAGACGTTCGTACCGATTCGCGGCGCCGATCCGGCCGGCGAAGCCATCCGGGTGCTCGTCACCAAGGAGCAGGTCAAGGACGCACCGCGTATCGGCGCCGACGAGGAGCTCTCCGAGGCCGAGGAGCGGAGGCTGTTCGAGCACTACGGGCTTTCGAAGGAGCGCACCGAAACCGAGCGCGACGCCGGCCCGTGAGTGGTCGTGACAACCAGAGCATGACGACGAGGAGGATGCGATGAGTGAGCAGAACCCAGCCCCGGCGTCCGGCGCCGCGCCGAGCGCCGCCGAGCAGGTGAAGGAGACGGCCTCGGATGTCGTGGGCCAGGCGCAGGAGGCGGC
>JAOPZQ010000654.1 GCA_025964075.1 Solirubrobacterales bacterium
CCAGGGCCGCGCGCTTGAGCCTCGCGTACGGCACGGCCGCCGCGCCCGTGAACAGCGGGGGGGTCTCGGCGACGACCACGTCGGCCGGTCCCGAGAGGCGCGCCGCGGCCACGGCGCCGAGAGCGAACGCCGCGTGCCCGGCGAGCCGCCGCACGATCCCGCGGTTGGGCGCCGGGTAGACCGCGGTGCGCAGGACCGAGACGCCGGCCAACTGCTCGCGCGCCCACGGCCGGTTCCGGTGGGGAGCCGCGATCCGTCCGTCCGGGTAGTGGGGAAAGCCCGTGTGCACCACTACCTCGAAGCCGCGTCGCCGGAGTCCCGATGCCAACCGCAGGATCCGCGCCTGCGCCGCGCCGACCTCCGGCGGGAAGTAGTGAGTGAGGAACACGACGCGGAACATTGCTTTGATACAGGAAACTTGGTTATAGTCGCGTAGGGCGCCAACTGCCACTGCTCGCCGTGGGTCGTCGTCAGCAGTCGCGGTATGACCGTTACATCTAAGACAGGGGATATGCGCCGATGAGGATCTCGAAGCGTGCCGCAGTCATTGCCACGATCGCCCTACTGGTAGGGGCAAGCATCGCATCCGCCGCCGTGATCACCGGGACGAACGCGAGCAACGTTCTCCTCGGGACGAGCGGAAACGACACGATCTCCGGGCTCGGCGGGAGCGATCTCATCGCCGGCCTCGGCGGCGACGACAGGATCGACGGCGGCTCGGGCGACGACGCCCTGGCGGGCGACGGATTCTGCATCTCGCCGGTGCAGAACTACTACTGCCTTCCGGGCGTGGCCGGCAACGACAACATCACGGGCGGCGACGGCAACGACATCGTCTACGGCGGTGGCGGCAAGGACACGATCGCCGGTCAGGCCGGCAAGGACAACCTCCACGGCCAGGCCGGCAACGACAAGATGACCGGCGGCGTCGGCAGCGACAAGCTGATCGGCGGCTCGGGCAAGGACCTCCTCAGCGGCGGCTCGGGCAACGACAAGATCAACGGCGACGCTGGCAACGACACGATCAGCGGCGGCTCGGGCAAGGACCTGCTTTCCGGCGGCAGCGGCAACGACAAGATCACCGGCGGCTCGGGCCGGGACACGATCTCGGGCGGCTCCGGCAACGACACCATCAAGGCGCGCGACGGGCAGAAGGACTTCGTGAAGTGCGGCTCCGGACGCGACAAGGTCACCGCGGACAGGATCGATCTCGTCAGCAGTGACTGCGAGGTCGTCAACCGGTAAGTAACTTCAGCCTTGAGTAGCTTTAAGTAAGTAACACTGTCCAGCCGCCATGCGATTCTCGGCGGCTGGACAGCGTGGGCTACTACCTCCCGCGCTCGCCCGGCGACGACACCATCTCGGGCGGCGACGGCAACGACGGAAATGACAAGCTGTCGGGCGGGGACGGGAACGACAGGAAAAGCCGCAGATAGGGTGTCGTGCCGGGATGCGAACGGCGACGCTTCGGGATCGCTCCGCGTAGCTCGCCATGATGGACGGCCTCGACACACAGCGCCTACCCGCCGCGGCCGGGTGGCGCTTCAGCTACCTGTTGGTGCAGGGGCTCTCGAGCGTCGCGCTGTTCGCGCTGCTGGCCCAGATCCTGCCGGCCGGCCCGTTCGGCGCCGTCGCCGTCGCGCAGGGCATCCTCGTGCTTGCTCAGGCGGTGGGCGACTTCGGCCTGTCGCAGGGCGCGACGACGGCGCTCACCGCGCGCCTCGGCGCGATGCCCGCTCGTCGTGTCGAGTTGCTCGCCGCCGCGACCGCGACGTTCTGGGCCGGCGCCGCCGCGGCGGTCGTGCTCGTGCTCGTGAGCTCGCTCCCGCTGGCGCACGGGCCCGCGCAGGCCACGCTGATCATCGCCCCGGCCGCCGGCTGCGCAGTCCTCGTCGCGGGCGTCGACGGTCTTCTGAGGGCCCAGGGGGAGTTCCGCCGGCCGGTCGTCCTGATGGCCCTGAGCCGCCTCGGGGCCTTCGCCGCCGTGCCGGTCGCCGCACTCACCCACTCGGCGGACGCGACGGCGGCGGGCCTCGCCGGCGGCTGTCTCGCCGGCACCGCGCCGGCGATCGTCCTGCTCGGGTCGCTGGCGAGGCGTCCGGCGGCCGCGGACGTTCGGTGGTTCGTGCACGCGATCGTGCCACTGGGCCTGGCGCAGCTCCTGGTCGTGGGGAGCGCGCGCCTGAACACGCTGCTGCTCGGGAGCTTCTCGACGGTCGCGGCCGCCGCCGCGTTCGAAAGCGGCTGGCGGCTCTACCAGCTCGGTCAATACGTCGGCGGAGTGCTCGCCACCGCATCGGCGCCGTTCGTCGCCAGTGCGATCGGCCGGGGTCGTCCCGGCGAGGCGCGGCGGCTCGTCGTCCGGCTGCTGGCGCTCGCGAGCGTGGCCGGCGTCCTCGTCGCGACGGCGCTGCTCGTGCTGCGCGGGCCGCTCGCGCATGCGATCTACCCCAGCGGAAGACGACGCGTCGAAGACCTCATGCCGTGGTTCGCGCTCGCCACGCCGTTCGGCCTCGTCGGCCAGATCGCGCTGGTGACCTTGAGCGCGACCGACCGCGAGCGACGCCTGATCCCGGTCGCGTTCCTGCTCGGCGCGATCGTCAACCTCACATGGGTGGCGCTCGCGATCGACAGCTCCGGAGCGCTCGCCGCCGCCGGCGCTGCGTCGGTCGCGGCCGTGGTGACGAACGCGGTCCTCATCGCGCTCGCGCTCACTCGAGTCGTGAGTCCATCGCGGCGCGCAGCGCCGACTCCACGCGAGCCGCGAGCCCTGGCGTGAGATGAGCGCGCACCGCCGCCTCCGCGGAGGCGGCGAGCGCGCGACGGCGGGGCTCGTCGCCCAGCAGCTC
>JAOPZQ010000030.1 GCA_025964075.1 Solirubrobacterales bacterium
TGCACCTGCGCGAGGTCGGCTCGACGAACGCGCGAGCGCGCGAGCTGGCGATGGACGGCGCGCCGCACGGCACGCTGGTGACCGCCACCGCGCAGGTCGCCGGCCGCGGGCGTCAGGGCCGCAGCTGGAGCGCGCCGCCGGGCCGCTCCCTGGTGATGTCCGTGGTGCTGCGCGACCCGCCGCGGCTGCTGCCGCTCGCCGCGGGCGTCGCGGTCGCCCGGGCGATCGGCGACGACGCCCGGATCAAGTGGCCCAACGACGTGCAGATCGACGGGCGCAAGGTCGCGGGGATCCTCGTCGAGGGCCGTCCGCAGGAGGGCTGGGCGGTCGTCGGAGTCGGCGTCAACGTCGCCGTGGACCTCGCCGACCTCCCCGACGAGCTCCGCGAGACGGCGGGCACGCTCGGGCTCGCTCCCACCGACGTCGACGTCGTGCTCGCGCGGCTGCTCGCCGAGCTCGGCGCGGCGCTCGCGAGCACGGCGGCCGATCTCCTCGACGCGTGGCGCGAGCGCGACGCGCTGCGCGGGCAGCGGATCGCCTGGGCGGCAGGAGAGGGCGTCGCCCGCGGGATCGACGGCGACGGCCGCCTCGTGGTCGAGCGCGACGACGGCGCCCGCGTGGCGCTCGACGCCGGCGAGGTACATCTGCGCCGCAGATGACTCGTCTCTCAGCGCCCTCTCATGTTCGACCAGATATCAACACGGCGTGGCATCGTCCAGCGAGGTACTCCCTCACGCCACTGTCTCGGAAGGCACGGCGACCAGCGCTGCCGACAGCGGCGCCGCGCTGCGGCGCGCGCGGGAGCATCTGCTCTCGCTGCAGCAGCCCGAGGGTTGGTGGAAGGGCGAGCTCCAGACCAACGTGACGATGGACGCCGAGGACCTGCTCCTGCGGGAGTTCCTCGGCATCCGCGAGCCCGCGGCGACCGAGCGCTCCGCCGTATGGATTCGCTCCCAGCAGCGGTCGGACGGCTCGTGGAGCACGTTCTCGGGCGGCCCCGGCGACCTCTCGACCACGATCGAGGCCTACGTCGCGCTCCGGCTGGCCGGCGACGAGCCGGAGGCGGAGCACATGCGCGCCGCCGCGGCCTTCGCGCGTGAGGCCGGGGGTCTCGAGGAGGCCCGGGTGTTCACCCGGATCTGGCTGGCGCTGTTCGGCGCCTGGCCGTGGGAGCAGGTCCCGGCGCTGCCACCCGAGATGATGCTGCTGCCCTCGTGGGCGCCGCTCAATCCCTACGACTTCGCGTGCTGGGCGCGCCAGACGATCGTCGCGCTCTCGGTCGTCCTCTCCTACCGGCCCCGCCGGCCCCTGCCCTTCACCCTCGAGGAGCTGCGCGGCCCGCGGCCCTGGGCGCCGCCCGCGCCGCGGTCTCTCCGCGGCCGTGCCCTGATCGCCCTCGACCGGGTGCTCCACGTCTACCAGCGTCGCCCGCTGCGGGCGCTGCGCGAGCTGGCGCTCGGCAAGGCCGAGCGCTGGATCGTCGCCCGCCAGGAGGCCGACGGCTCGTGGGGCGGGATCCAGCCCCCGTGGGTCTATTCGCTGATCGCGCTCCACCTGCGCGGCTACGCGCTCGACCACCCGGTCATGCGCCGCGGCCTGGACGGCCTCGAGACCTTCACGGTCGAGGACGGGACGCGGCGGCTCGAGGCCTGCCAGTCGCCCGTGTGGGACACCGCGCTCGCCGTGGTCGCGCTCGCCGACGCGGGCGTGCCCGGCGACGACCCGGCGCTGCGGCGGGCGGCCGACTGGCTCCTACGCGAGCAGATCCTCGGCCGCGGCGACTGGTCGATCCGCCGGCCGGAGCTCGAGCCGGGCGGCTGGGCGTTCGAGTTCGCCAACGCGAACTACCCGGACATCGACGACACCGCCGAGGTCGTGCTCGCGCTCCGCCGCGTCGACCACCCCGACGTCGAGCGCGCGCTCGAGCGCGGCGCGCGCTGGGTCGAGGGCATGCAGAGCGCGGACGGCGGCTGGGGCGCGTTCGACGCCGACAACTGCCGGGCGCTCGTCCGGGACCTCCCGTTCTGCGACTTCGGCGAGGTGATCGACCCGCCGAGCGCCGACGTCACCGCCCACGCGCTGGAGATGCTGGCCGTCCTCGGGCGCGCCGACGACGCGCCCGCCCGCCGGGGACTGGACTGGCTGCTCGCCGCCCAGGAGGACGACGGCTCGTGGTTCGGGCGCTGGGGCGTCAACCACGTCTACGGCACGGGCGCCGCCGTGCCCGCCCTCGTCGCCGCCGGGATCCCGGTCGGCGACGAGCCCATCCGGCGCGCGGTGACCTGGCTCGAGGACCACCAGAACGCCGACGGCGGCTGGGGCGAGGACTGCCGCTCCTACGACGACCCCGCGTGGATCGGGCGCGGCGCGAGCACCGCGTCGCAGACCGCGTGGGCGCTGCTGGCGCTCGACGCGGCCGGCGAGCGCTCGCTGGCGATGCGGCGCGGCCTGCGCTGGCTCGTCGAGACCCAGCGCCCCGACGGGTCGTGGGACGAGCCGCAGTTCACCGGAACCGGCTTCCCCTCCGACTTCTACATCAACTACCACCTCTACCGCCTCGTGTTCCCGATCATGGCGCTCGGGCGGTGCACGCGATGAGCGCGACGATCGAGGTCCCCTCCCGCGCGGCCGTGATGGGCCGGGCCCGCACGGAGAACTTCCCGGTCGCGAGCCGCCTGCTGGGGCGCGAAGCCAGCCGCCACCTGCTCGCGATCTACGGCTTCGCGCGCCTCGTCGACGACGTCGGGGACGAGACGGAGGGCGACCGGCTGGCGCTGCTGGACTGGGCCGAGGAGGAGCTCGGCCGCGTCTTCGCCGGCGAGCGGCCCGAGCACCCGGTGATGCGCGCGCTCGTGCCCACGGTGCGCGCATGCGCGCTGCCGCGCGAGCCGTTCGGCCGTCTCGTCGAGGCCAACCGGCGCGACCAGACGGTGACGCGCTACGAGAGCTTCGACGAGCTGCTCGGCTACTGCCAGCTCTCCGCCGCCCCGGTCGGCGAGCTCGTGCTGCACGTGTTCGGCGCCGCCACCCCCGCGCGGATCGCGCTGTCCGACCGCATCTGCGCCGGGCTGCAGGTGACCGAGCACCTCCAGGACGTGGACGAGGACCGCGCCCGCGGGCGCGTCTACCTGCCGGAGCACCTCGCCGGGCCCGCCGGCATCGCGCGCGCCCGCGCGCTGCTCGACGAGGGCGCTCCGCTCCTCGGCGAGCT
>JAOPZQ010000060.1 GCA_025964075.1 Solirubrobacterales bacterium
GGCACCCCCTCCCTCGAGGCGTCGTTCGACTGCGCCCGACCCGCGGCCGGGACCCCCGCCGGGGTGGTGCCCGGCCGCTACCGCACCCGCGGAGCCTGGACGGCCCCCGCCGCCCGCAGCTCCTCCGTGAGCCGCGCGCGCAGCGTCCGCTTCTCGATCTTCGTCCCCGACATCGGCCACTCCGCTACGAAGCGCACGTAGCGCGGCACCTTGAACGTGGCGATCTCGTCGAGGCAGAACGCGATCAGCTCCTCCTCGCTCGCCTCGGCGCCCGGAGCGAGCTCGACGAACGCCGCCGGCACCTCGGTGTAGCGGGCGTCGGGGACGCCGACGACGGCGGCGATGCTGACCGCGGGATGGCGGCGCAGGAAGTCCTCGACCTCGAGCGGGGCGACGTTCTCGCCGCCGACCTTGAGCGCGTCCTTCTCGCGGCCGACGTAGGTCACGTAGCCCTCGGCGTCGATCGACGAGAGGTCGCCCGAGTGGAACCAGCCGTCCGAGTCGATCACGGCGGCGGTGATGTCAGGCTCCTTGTAGTAGCCCTCGAACCGGCCGCACCCGCGGAGCAGGAGCTCACCGACCGCACCGCGGGGGCGCTCGACGCCGGTCTCGGGATCGATGATCTTCAGCTCCATGCCAGGCATCAGGCGCCCGCACGTCGTCGTCCGCTTCTCCGGCGGATCGTCGGCGGAGCCCAGGGCCAGGTTCCCGCACGACTCCGTCGATCCCGTCCCCGACACCTGGGCGACTTGGGGCACCCGCGCCTGAGCCGACGCGAGCGCCTCGGGTCCGCCGAGGAAGAGCAGCGTGCGGAGCGCGCCGAGGTCGGTTTCGGGGAACCGCGGGTGGTCGAGGACGGCGAGCCAGATCGTGTCGAACACCGGCATCGCGACCGTGCAGCGCTCCACAGCGAGCTGGTCGAGCGCCGTGCCGGCGTCGAAGAAGGCCGGGTGCACGTAACGGGCGCCCGCGCTCAGGCACCCGAGCAGCGGCACGATGCCGCCGATGTGGAACAGCGGCAGCGCGTCCCAGAACCGCTCCCCCGGGCCGAACCCGTAGCGGCTCGCGTAGTTCTGGCCCTGCCGGACCATCGCCTCGTGGCTGAGCATGCAGCCCTTGGGCTGGGCGGTCGTCCCCGACGTGTACATGATCATCGCCAGGTCCCGCACCAGCGCGAGCGCCTGCTCGCGGCGAACCGCGGCCGCGGGCACGCCGGTGGCGACCGACAGGAGCTCGTCCCGCGAGAGGAAGCCCGGCTCCGTCCCGGGCCCGAGGTGGATCACCTGCCGGAGCAGCGGCGCCTCCGGCATCAGCCGCGCGACGAGCGCCGCGTAGTCGACGGCATCGTCGGGTCCGCCCGAGACGAACAGCGCCCGCAGGTCGGCATGCGGGATCACGTGGCCGAGCTCGCGGCCCTTGAAGCGCGCGTTGATCGGCACCGGCACCGCGCCGAGCTTCGCCGCCGCGAAGAACGCGGCCACGTAGTCGATCCCCGGCGCCGCGAGGATGCCCACGTGCTCGCCGCGCACCACGCCCAGCCCGAGCAGTCCCCGGGCGAAGCGGTCGGCCGTCGCTTCGAGCTCGGCGAACGTCGCGCGCTCGCCGGGGAACACCAGCTCCTGGCCCGCGTGCTCCTCCGCCGCGCGGCCGAGGACGTCGGCGACCGTCGTGACCTCGATCCAGCTCATCGCATCTCCTGTCGTTCCGGCTCCCGCGCGCGCGTGAGGGCGTCGATCGCCTCGCGCCCCTCGGCTATCGCCGCCGTCAGGTCGCGCGGCCGCCGGGCGTCGCCGACGCGAACCACCTCGACCGCCAGCGCGTCCAGACCGCCCGGCCGCTCGGGGACCCGCCGGTCGGCGAGGACGAGACCGTCGGCGGCGAGCACGGACTCCTCCGCGCCGTCGCTCCACCGCAGGCCGTCGGCGAGGAGCGCGACGGGATGCCCGCGCCGCCGCTCCACCCCGGCCCGCTCGAGCCGGGCGAGGTAGGCCCGGCGGGCGAGCCCGCTCGCGTCCCCGCCGGGTCGCTCGCGGGAGAGCAGCGTGGCCTCGGCGCCCCCGGCCGCGCACGCGACCACGGTCGCCAGCGCGATCCGCCCGGCGCCGAAGACCACGGCGCGCCCGGGCGCCGCAACGGTCCCGCACGACGAGGGCCGCCCGGCCAGCAGCTCCTCCACCGGCCAGGTCGGCAGGACGTCGTAGCCGTCGAGGATCGGCGGCTCCGTGCGCGCGCCGGTGGCGACGACGACGAGGTCGGGCTCGAGCGCCGCGATCTCCGCGAAGCCAGCCTCCGCGCCGCCGCGCAGCTCGACGCCGCCCGCCACGAGCCGTCGCTCGTACCAACCGACGAGCCGGCTCAGCCGGGCCAGCGGCGGCGTCAGCGCGGCAAGCCGCACCCCACCCCCGACGCGCTCGGAGCGCTCGAGCAGGACGACGTCGTGACCGAGCTCGGCGGCGCGGCACGCCGCCTCGAGCCCCGCCGGTCCGGCGCCGACGACGACGACCCGCCGCGGGGGGTTCGCCCGCTCCACGCGCCCGCGCGTCTCCCGTCCGACCTCGGGGTTGACCGAGCACGAGATGGGGTCGCCGTGCGCGAGCATGCCGGCGCACGCGTCGACCGTGCCGATGCACGGACGTATGTCCGCCGCGCGGCCGGCCGACGCCTTCGCGGCCCACTCGGGGTCGGCGAGGAGCGCCCGGCCGACCGCCACGGCGTCGCACGTCCCGCGCGCGATCGCCGC
>JAOPZQ010000101.1 GCA_025964075.1 Solirubrobacterales bacterium
CGGCGCCAGCAACCTCGCCGCACCGACATCGGCTCAGCCGGCTACGGCCCGCGTCGACCCGCGCTCGCCGGACGCGCGGGACGCGGCCCTCGCCGCACAGACATCCGTCCAGCCGGCCGCGGCCCGCGTCGACCCACGCTCGCCCGACGCGCGCGACGCCGCGCGCGCGGCCGCAGGGGTCTCGCCGTCGGCTTCCGTGCAGCCGGCCGCTGCCGCGCCCGCGGCGATCACCGTGACGGAGCACAGCAGCCAGACGCTCGCGATCGTGTTCTCGGCCTGCGCGCTGGCGATCGCGCTTCTGGCCGTCGGCTTCGTTGCCGTGTCCCGGCGGCCGCGGCCGCGGTGGAACGCGCCGTAGCCGATCGGCACGCAGCAGACGCACGCAAGCGGGCGCTGAGCGATCGGCGCCCGCTTCGTTTCTGAGCCGACTCCCCTCAGGTACGGCCCAGAGCCGCGGGAAGCCCATCGCGCGACTGGATCGAGAGCTTCTGGTACGCGTGGGTCAAGTGCGTCTCGACGGTCCGCAGCGTGATGAAGAGCATCTGCGCGATCTCGCGGTTGGTCCGTCCTTGGGCTGCCAAGCCGGCGATGCGGAACTCGCTCGCGGTGAGCGCGTCGCGGCCTCGGAGCGCATCGCGCCTCGGCTTGGCGCTCGCGATGCCCAGCTCTTGTCGCGCAAGCGCCACGAGCCCGTCTGCGCCGCATCGATGTGCACGGTCCAGCCCTTCGCGCAGCGATTCGACGCCGTCGGTCCTCCGGCCCGCCCGCCGAAGGGCGGCGCCGAGATCGAGGAGCGCACGGGCATGCTCCAAGGCCGCGCTCGACCCGGCGAGGACGGCGACCGCCTCGTGAAGCAGCTCGGTGTCGGCGCCTCCTCGCTCGACGAGCCCCCGAGCGCGCAGGGAGATTCCGAGCGGACCGGCGGCCCCGAACGCCCGTGTCAACCGCAGCTCCTCGCTGGCGAGCCGGCAGGCGTCCTCGCGCTCGCCGGCGGCCGCCAGCGCCAGCGCGTGCGCCGATCGCCACGGCCACAGGTGCGCAGAGAACGCTCCGGCCTCGAGCCGAGCGGCGGCGGCCCGCATGTCGGCGAGACCCGTGTCGGCGTCCCCGAGGGCCAGGCTCAGCCGGCCCCGGCTCTGGCGCAGGAGCAGAAGCGGCAAGAGGTCGTCGTTGCGGCCGGCCAGCCCGCTCTCGGCGAGCGCCTGGGCGGCCTCCTCGGGTCGGCCGCGGTCGAGCAGGATCTCGATCAGGAACACCAGCGCGTAGACCCTCGGCGCCCACCGCGTGCTCGGAGCGATGTCGAGCGCTTGCCGCGCGTCGGCCTCCGCGTCCACCAGGTGTCCGCACCGGTACCCGAGCAACGCCCGGAAGCCGAAGCTCAGCGCCGCGCCCACGGTCGAGCCCCGAGAGCGGGCGGCGGCGCGCGCCGAGTCGAGCACCGGCCTGGCCAGTTGGGGGGCATCGGCGAGGAGGAGAGCGCTGGCGGCGTACCAGAACGAGGGCGACTCCACCCCTGCCTCCGCGAGGAGGCGCCCGTTGCCGAGCGCGCGCTGGGCGAGCTCGACGGACTCCGCGGCGGTCCGATCCGGCGAGTCGGGCTCCAGCGCGACGGCAGCCAGCGCGACACGTTCGCCGAACGTGCGTCCTTTCAGGTGAGCGGCTCGGAGGGCCCGCACGCGGTCGAGCGCCGCGCGGCGCAGTGCGGGGGCCAGCCGGCGGGCTCCGATGATGTCGGCCTCGAGCTCCAGGCGAAGCTCTCGGTTTCCCGGCGCGAGCTCGTCGGCCGCTCGCTCGAGCAGAGCGACGGTCTCGGCCAGGTGCCCCGTGTGCATGAGCGGGACGGCGAGCTCGCGCGCGATCTCCGCGCGCTCGCGAGAGTCCGAGCTGAGGCTGAGCGCCGCCCTGAGGTGCGCCGCCCCGTGGTCGTCGTGAAGCGACGCCTCGGCGCCCCCGAGCCGGCGCAGGATCGCCGCGCGGGCGTGAGCCGGAGGCGGCTCGGCCATCGCTCGCGTGAGGAACTGGACCGCGGACTCCGGCGCGCCCATGTCCAGGGCGGCCGTCGCCGCCGAGCACAGGATGCCGGTCACCGCCGGCTCGGCGCGGGGCTCGACCGCGAGCAGGTGGACGGCGATCTCCTGGGTGGGCGCCTCTCGCTCGTCGAGCAGGCGAGCGGCACGGCCGTGCCAGCGCACCCGCCGATGGCTCGGGATCTCCTCGTAGATGGCGGTCCGGACGATCGGATGCACGAACTCCAGCGGCTCGCTCTCGGCGATCATGTTCCGGGCGGCCAGCGCGTCGGCTGCCTCGGCCGCCGTGTCCTCGTCGAGGCCGGCGAGCGCGGCTGCGTCGCCGAGCGAGCACGGCGCACCGAACAGGGCGATCGCCGACGCGAGCTCACCGGCCACGGTCGGGAGGCGCCCGACCCGCGCAAGGATGGCGCGCGACATCGCCTCCGACTGCCTGCCGGCGACCGTGGCCCTGGTCACCGCGCTCGGAATGACCCCGTGATCGCAGAGGTCCTCCAGCAGGCAGCGCAGCAGGAACGGATTCCCGGCCGTCGCGACGTGGCAGGTCTCGCAGAGGTCGGCGCTCGTATCCGCCCCGAGTCGCATGCGCACCAGGCTCGCGGTCGCCTCCCGACTGAGCGGAGAGAGCCGGAGGACCCGTCCCGCTCGAGCGATCGCCGAGATCGACCGCGCCGAGCTCGCCGGGACGCCGGACTGGACCGTCGTCAAGACCAGCACCGGCAGGCCCTCGAGGCGTGCGACCAGGTACGCGAGCCAGCGAATCGACGGCTTGTCGGCCCACTGCGCATCGTCGATCGCGAGGAGGACGGGGCGCCCCGCGGCGATGTTCGACGTCAGCCAGTACAGACCGTGCAGCGCCGCGCCGAACAGGTCTGCCCCCGGTGGAGATTCGCGAGCATCGCCCGGGCGGAGGGCGATGTCGGCGAGACCCGCCGCATCCGAGAGCATCGCCCGACGCTCGTCCTTCGACGCCGCCGCCAGCTCGGGCTCGAACAGGTCGCGGACGACGCCCCACGGAAGCCCGCTCTCGAGCTCGCCGGCGCGCGCCGTGAGCGTCGCCATGCCGGCCCGCCGCCCCTGCTCGCACGCCGCTCTCAGGAGGGCGGTCTTGCCGATGCCGGCGGGTCCCTCGAGCATGAGGACCCGACCCCCGCCGGCTCCGGCCGCACGAATGCACGACAGGATTTCGGACCACTCGGGTTCGCGCTCCAGGACCGGATCGGCTTGGTCGAAGGCCACGTTTGGAATCGCCGTTTGCTCGTCGTCGACGGCTGCTCGGGTGGCACGCGCCCGGCCGGTGCGAGTCCTAAGCCGCCACGGTGGCGATCGTATCGCGCGAGGGGATGCCCTGTGAGCCGACGGTCGCCCGGGAACCCATCCGGGGTTGTCGTGGCGGCAGCTCGACATGAGCTGGAGATCGTCACTCGCTCGCAGGGCACCGGTTGGTGCCCTCCCGTGTTGCAGCATGTCCCATATGAACAAGGTCGCCGTCGTCACGGGCGCCAACCAGGGGCTGGGATTCGCTCTCGCCGAGGGTCTCGCGCAACAGCTCGCACCCGAGGACGTCGTCTACCTCACGGGTCGCGACCCCGATCGCGTCCGGGCCGCGGCGGCCGGGATCGCCGG
>JAOPZQ010000131.1 GCA_025964075.1 Solirubrobacterales bacterium
GACGGCCAAGGGACTCTCCGGCGGGTACGTCCCGCTCGCGGCCGTGATCATGAGCGAGGCGCTGGCGTCGGTGTTCGAGGACTCCGACACGCCGTTCAACCACAACTTCACCTACGAGGCGCATCCGGTCGCATGCGCTGCGGCGCTGGCGGTCATCCGGATCATCCGGCGCGACGGGCTCGTGCAGAACGCCGCGGTGCAGGGTGAGCGGCTCTTCGCCCGGCTCGGGGCGCTCGCGCGCAAGAGCGACATCATCGGCGACGTGCGCGGCAAGGGTCTGCTGGCCGGCGTCGAGATCGTCGCCGTCCCGCGGACGAAGCAGGCCTTCCCGCTCGAGCTCGGGGTCGGCAAACGGCTGCAGGCGGCCGCCCAGGAGCGCGGGCTGATGATCTACCCCGGCGCCGACGCCGACGGCGTCGCGGGCGACCAGGTGCTGCTCAGCCCCCCGCTCATCGCCACTCAGTCGGACGTGGACGAGATCGTCGACCGCTTCGCACTCGCCCTGGCCGACGTGCGGGCCGACCTGCCGGCGGCCGCGTGAGCACGGCGGCGTGGGCGCGGACCTGACCGTGTCAACCGGATCGCTCAAGCAGATCGAGCGCACGTCCACGGCCGACACGGCCTACCGGGCGATCCGCACCTCGATGCTCTCCGGGCAGTTCGAGCCGGGAAGTCAGCTCGTCGAGGCGCGACTGGCGGAGGCGCTGGGCATCAGTCGTGGCCCGGTGCGCGAGGCGCTGGGCCGGCTGCGCGACGAGGGCCTGGTCGAAGAGATCTTGCACCGCGGCATGTTCGTCCGTGAGTTCACGGTGAGCGACGTCGTGGACATCTACAACCTCCGCGTCGGCGTGGAGTCCGTGGCGATCCGGCTCGCGACCCGCGGGCGCGCGGACACCGCGATCCTGCGGACGCTGCAGGACGAGATGCAGGCCGCCGCGGTCGCGCGGGACGTCGCGCTGGTGACCGAACGCGAGCTGGGCTTCCACCGGGAGCTGTGCGTGGCATCCGGGAACCAGTACGTGCTCTCGACGTTCACCGCGCTCTCCGGCCAGATCCAGATGGCGGTCGCAATGGACAACGCCGCCTACCGGGACCTGGGCGACGTCCCCCGCGAGCATGGACCGCTCATCGAGGCGATCGAGGCGGGCGACGAGGACCTCGCCGCGCGGCGCATCACCGAGCACATCCTCGGGACGATCGACACGCTGCTGGAGCGCCGAGCGGGCGATGACCGGGCGCGCGAGGCCAGGGCCCGCCTCCTGAGGACGGCGCGGTGACGGCCGGGATCCGCGTCGCCGTGGACGTCGGCGGCACGTTCACCGACCTCGTGGCCTACGACGAGCGCCAGGGGCGCGTGCACGCGGAGAAGGTGCTCACCACCCCGGAGGACCGCTCACAGGGCGTCGCCGACGCGCTGGAGCGCTCGGGGCTGGAGCTGACCGAGGTCGAGGATTTCATCCACGGGACGACCGTGGGCACCAACGCGGTGCTCGAGGGCTCGACGCCGCCGACGGCGCTCGTCACCACGCGCGGCTTCCGCGACGTGCTCGAGCTCATGCGCGGAGACCGCCCGATGCCCGTCTACGACCTCTCCTGGCGCAAGCCGGACCCTCTCATTCCCCGCAACCTGCGCTTCGAGGTGGCGGAACGGATCGACGCGCAGAGCCGAGTGGTCGAGCCGCTGGACGAGGACGAGTTGCGCGAGCTGTTGCACGACCCCCGTATGGACGACGTGCGTGCCGTGGCGGTCTGCTTCATGCATTCGTTCGTGGACGACGCGCACGAGCGCCAGGCCGCGGAGATCATCGCCGAGGAGCGCCCGGACCTGCAGGTGTCGCTGTCGTCGGTGGTCAATCCCGAGGTCCGCGAGTACGAGCGGGCCTCCACCACCGCGCTCGACGCGATGCTCAAGCCGCTGATGAGCTCCTATCTGGAGACGCTCGAGCAGCGGCTGCGCGAGCGGGGGCTGGACGCGGAGATCTTGGTGATGCTCGCCAACGCCGGCGTGATGTCGCGGAGCGGTGCGGGCTCGCGCCCCATCTTCACCCTGCACTCGGGCCCCGCCGGCGGCGTCGTCGGCGCCACGCTCATCGCCCGCGAGCTGGGGCGTCCGAATCTCATCGCCGCCGACATGGGCGGGACGAGCTTCGACGTGTGCGCGATCGTGGGCGGCGCGCCACGCTTCGGGTCGGAGGGACACGTGCGCTGGGGGATCCCCTTCCGGATACCCGTCGTCGACGTGGGCACCATCGGGGCCGGCGGGGGCAGCGTCGGCTGGGTCGACGACGGCGGCCTGCTGCGTGTCGGCCCGCGCAGCGCGGGCGCCCGGCCGGGCCCGGCGTGCTACGGGCTCGGCGGCCGCGAGGCGACCATCACCGATGCGGCGTGCGTCCTCGGCTACCTCAAGACGGGCGATCTCGCCGGAGGAGAGGTGCAGGTGCAGGTCGGTCCCGCGCACGACGCCCTAGCGCGGCTGGCCCAGCGGGTGGAGGCCACGCCCGAGGACGCAGCCGACGGGATGCTACGAATCGCCATCGCCAACATGGCGGGCGAGATCCGCAAGAACTCGGTTGAGCGCGGCGACGACCCCCGCGACTTCTCGCTGCTCACCTACGGCGGCGCGGGTTCGATGTTCGCCGGGCCGCTTGCACGCAGCCTCGGCATCCGGGAGATCATCGTGCCGCCGAACGCGGGCGTCTTCTCGGCTTACGGGATGCTCGGTGCCGACCTCCGCTGCGACGCGCAGCGGACCGTCTACGGCCGGCTCGAGGACGTGAGCCTGGAGGCGCTCGCGGTGGCCTTCGAGCGGGCGGAGGGCGACGTCCTCGCGCAGTTCGGGCGCCTGCGCGAACGCGTGGCCATCACGCGGCGGATCGCCCTGCGCTATGTCGGCCAGCGCCACGAGCTGCAGGTCGAGATGCGCCCCGGAGGCATGACCGGCGCGTCGCTCCAGGAGGCGCGTGAGCGGTTCGACCTCGAGCATGGCCGCAACTACGGCCACGACCGCCCGGGCGAGCCCGTCGAGGTCCGCGCCATCAGCGTCACGGCGACCGCCGAGCGGCCGAAGCCCGCGCTGCGCAACACGGGGCGCGATCGGCCGGTGCAGGCTCTCACCGGCCGCCGGCAGCTGCGGCTCACGAGCGAGCCGGGCCTGCAGGACGTGCCCGTCTACGACCGGGCCCGCTTGGCGTCGGGCTCCGGCCTGGCGGGCCCCGCGGTGCTCGAGTCGCGCGACTCGACCATCGTCGTGCACACCGGCCAGACCGCCGCGATCCACCCGACGGGCGCCGTCCTGATCCAGGAGGCGGCATGACCTCGAACGGCGCGCGCCTGGACCTGATCACGCTGGAGATCCTCCGCGGCAGCCTCGTGGCGCTGACGGAGGAGATGGGCCTCGCGATGCACCGGACGGCGCACTCGCCGATCTTCAACGAGGGCCGCGACTACTCGTGCGCGCTCTTCGACGGCGAGAGGGAGATGGTCGCCCAGGCCGCCTTCGACCCCCTCCACCTCGGCGCCATGCCGTTCGCGGTCGATTGGGCTGTCGCCGAGCTCGGCGTGGACCGGCTGCGCCCGGGCGACGTGATCCTCACGAACGACCCGTACAGGGGCGGAAGCCACCTGCCCGACTTCACCATGATGGCCCCGGTCTTCGCCGGGGACCGGCTCGTGGCCATCTGCGCGAACCGGGCGCATCAGGTGGACGTCGGCGGCTCGGTGCCCGGCAGCTTCTTCGGCGAGGCCACGGAAGTCTTCCAGGAAGGCATCTGCGTCCCGCCCGTGCTCATGTACGCCGAGGGACGGCCGGTCGAAGATACGTGGCGCCTGATCCTGTCGAACGTGCGCGACCCGGACTCCACCCGCGGCGACATGCAGGCGATGTACGGGTCGCTGAAGATCGGTGAGCGGCGCGTGCACGAGCTCGTCGAGCGCCACGGGGCGTCCGTGTTCGTCCGGGGGATCGAGGACATCAAGGCGTACTCCGAGCGCCGCATGCGCAGCGAGATCGAGGCGATCCCGGACGGCGTCTACCAGTTCGTCAACTGGCTGGAAGACGATGGCCGGACGCGTGACCCGCTCGCCGTCGCAGTCTCGGTGACCATCGACGGAAGCGACGCGATCGTCGACTTCTCGGGGTCCTCACCGCAGTCCAGCGGGCCCATCAATGCCCCGTACGCGGTCACGGCCTCCAATGTCTACTGCCCGTTCCTGCAGGTGGTGTCCCCCGACATCCCCACCAACCACGGCTGCTACCGGCCCATCACCGTGATCGCGCCGCCCGGCACCGTCGTCAACCCGGTGTTCCCGGCGCCCGTCGTCGGGGGCAACGTGGAGACGTCGGCGCGCATCAACGAGGCGGTCCTCGGCGCTCTGGCGCAGGCGGTCCCCGACCGAGTGATCGCTCCCTCGCACGGAACCTTCCTGAACCTCACGGGCGGCGGCGTCGACCCTCGCACCGGCCGCGACTTCGTCTTCTACCTCTACCGCGAAGGCGGCTGGGGCGGGCGCAGCGAGACTGACGGCAACAGCGCGGTCTTCGGGACGTGGTCCAACGACCGCCAGTCGTCGATGGAAGCCAACGAGCAGGCGTACCCGCTCATGTTCGAGGCGCACGCGATCACCGAGGACTCCGAAGGCGCGGGGCAGGCGCGCGGCGGGTTCGGCACCACCATGCGCATCCGCGTGTGCGCGCCGACACTGCGGCTGAGCTTGATCGCCGAGCGGTGCCGCAGCGCGCCGTTCGGGCTCTTCGGCGGCCGCTCGCCCGACCCGTTCGCGAACGGGCTCTGGAACCATCTCCGCTTCATCCTCGTGGACGGCCGGGAGGGCGACGCCGTCGAGCTCTTTGGTCGCGCGTCGCCGAGCAAGTGGGGCGACATCGAGCTCCACGAGGGCGACGTCCTCGAGTACGTCACCACCGGCGGCGGGGGCTATGGCCCCGTCGCGCTGCGCGACCACGAGCGCACGCTCGCCGATGTCGAGCTGGGCTACATCGCCCCCGCACGCGCCACCG
>JAOPZQ010000157.1 GCA_025964075.1 Solirubrobacterales bacterium
TCTTCCCGCCCGTGGCGATCGGCGACCGGCTGCTCGTCGACGGCGGCGTCGTCAACAACACCCCGATCCGGCACGCGGTCGAGCTCGGCGCCGAACGCGTCTACGTGCTTCCCACCCAGCAGCTGCCGATCCAGCAGCGGCCATCGGCGCCGCCGGGTGCACCGCGCACCGCGCTCGACGCCGCGATCTCCGCATTCGGCCTGCTCGCCGGAAGCCGTCTCGAGGCCGACATCGCCCGCTACCAGAACGACGTCGAGCTGATCGTGCTGCCCGCCCCGAACAACCAGCACCTCCAGCCGACCGACTTCGAGCACTCGAACCGGCTGATCGCCGACGCGTACGCCTCCACTCGAAGGGCGCTCGAGCGCCCGCTGCAGCGTCACGCCGCGACGCTTGCCGCCGCGTGACACCGCTCCGCGCGGCTGCCCCACCACCCCTCCCCGGGACGACAACCGAGCGCTATCGACCGGTCGGCGCTCGTTGTTGGCCGCGCGGACTCGCGGCCCTACCGTCGGGCGCGACATGGACACCGCCGGTCGCCATCAATCGTCCCCCTGACCGATCGCGCGTGTCGACTGAGCGTGATCGGTTGTCGATGCGCTTCCGACGGGCTCGTCGCGAGGACTCGTGACGCCGCGTCGCGAGTCCGTGCTGTCGGAGGAGCGCCGCCGAGATGCGGCGCTCCTCGGGGTCACGATCGTCGTCTCGGGCCTGCTGATGCTCGGCGGCGTGACGCTCGCTCTGACTGCGGACGGCGGCACCGACGGCGTCAACGCGGTCCCGGTCGACGCCGCCGCCGGCCCGCGCGCGAGCGTCACCGTGCAGGCGCCTCGCCGCCATCGGGTCTCGCTGCCGCTGCGCATCGCGATCCCGAGGCTCGGCGTCCGCGCCAGGATCGTCCGCCTCGGCCTGAGCGGCGACGGAACGCTCGAGGTCCCCGACAACTTCGCGGACACGGGCTGGTGGTCCGGCGGGTCGCGGCCCGGCGAGCCGGGCCCGGCGGTGGTCGCCGGCCACGTCGACTCGCGCCGCGGACCCGCGGTCTTCTTCCGCCTCGGCTCGCTCCGACGCGGCGACGTCATCCGCATCGGTCGCCGCGACGGCACCGTCGTCCGCTTCGCCGTCCAGCGGCTGGCCCGCTACCCGGCGGGCCGCTTCCCCGGGGGCCGGGTCTACGGCGCGACGCGCCGGCCGACGCTGCGCCTGATCACCTGCGCTGGCGACTTCGACCGGTCGACGGGTCGCTATCGCGACATCACCGTCGTGTACGCGACCCTGGTCGCGCGGCGCTGAGCGCGCCCGCGCGCGAGCGGCAACGCCCGCCGATCGGGCGAGCGCGCCACGCGATCACGGCGGGATCTGCGGCCGCCCCTCGGGGGCGCGCGAGAACCCGGGTCGAGCGCCGGACGGCTGTATCCCGGTCAGATGTCACAGCGTGCGTTGATCCTCCTCGTCGCGGCGGCGACCCTGGTCCCCGCGTCCGCCTCCGCCGCGCCGTCACTGCCCGCGGCAGCACTGCTCGCCCCGGCCTCGGCGTGCTCCGGCCAGTCCAGCGCCTCCGCGCCGGCCGCCGCCCAGGAGGCCGCGATGGCCTGCCTGGTCGACTACGCCCGCCGCCGCGCGGGCGTTCCCGGGCTGCGGCGGAGCCGCCTCCTCACCCGCGCGGCCGCCGGCAAGGCGCACGACCTGCTGAGCTGCCAGCAGTTCTCGCACACCGCGTGCGGCCGGGCGTTCACCACTCGCATCGACGCGGCGGGCTACCGCTATCGCCTCGTCGGCGAGAACCTGGCCCTGGGCGACGCCGCGTCCGGGACGCCCAGCGTCATCATGCGCGCCTGGCTCGGCTCCGCGGAGCACCGGGCCAACCTGCTGCGCCCGAGCTACCGCGACCAGGGCATCGCCATGCGGCCCGGCGGCATGCCCGGCTACCCGCACGCGCACGTCTGGGTCGACGAGTTCGGTGCCCCGGCCGCGCCCTAGCGGGTCACGACATTAGTGCGGGTTGCCGCGCAGGTAGGTGAGAACGGCGACGACCCGTCGGTGCTCGGTCGGCGTGGCGCCGAGCCCGAGCTTGTGGAAGATCCCCGTGACGTGCTTCTCGACGGTCGGTTCGGTGACGACAAGCGCCTGCGCGATCCCCTGGTTGGACTTCCCCTCGGCCATCGCCGCGAGGACGTCGCGCTCCCGAGGACTCAGGCGCTGTAGCGGCCCGTCGATGCGGCGACGCCCGAGCATCCGCCCCACGACCTCGGGGTCGAGCGCGCTCCCGCCCGCCGCGACGCGCCGGACGGCATCGACGAACCCCTCGACATCGCCCACCCGCTCCTTGAGCAGATACCCGACGCCCTCCGGGCGGTCACCGATCAGATCCAGGGCGTAGTGCTCCTCGTAGTACTGCGAGAGCACCAGCACGCCCGTCTGCGGACGCTGACGCCGCAGCTCCAACACCGCGCGCAACCCGTCGTCCCCATGACCGGGAGGCATCTGCACGTCCGCCACCACGACATCCGGGTGATGCGCGAGCGACTTCCGCAGGAGGTCCTCCGCGTCGCCGGCCTGGGCGAGCACCTCGAAGCCCGCCTCGGTGAGCAGCCGCGCGATTCCCTCCCGCAACAGCACGTCGTCCTCCCCGATCACCACATGAACGTCGTCCGACACAAGGCAACGGTACCCCGTCGGTCCAGCCGCGCCACCTATTCGGGGGACAGAAGGTGCCGGAGCGGCGCGCTCGGCAGCTCGTCCTTGGGAACGAACGCACCCGCGCCCGACCGGCGAACGTCCTCGGCGCTCGCCGCGTCGGGGTCCGTCGAGGTGAGCACCACGCGCGGACGCCACGGCAGCGCCGCGAGCTCAGCCGCCAACTCGATGCCGTCCCCGTCGGGCAGCCCGATGTCGACGAGCGCGGCGTCGGGTTTCAGCTGGCGCGCCGCGGCGATCGCCTCGGCGACCGTCGCCACCTCCGCGACCACGATCAGCCCACCGGCCGCGAGCACGCGGCGGGCGAGACCACGGAAAACCGGATCGTCGTCGACGACGAGAACGGAGCCCATTGCACGATCATCGCACCCTGTGGGACGCACGAGGTAGGGACAACTGGAAACCGGTAGGCGGCAAAGCGCAATCTCGTAGCGAAGCTCACAATAGTTGTTCAGCCTGCCGTATGACACCGCTGTGGTGGCGTCCGTCCGGCTGACCCCGTCAGCCGGCGCCCGACGCCAGGCCGCGCACCGGCTGCTCGTTGACGGCCGAGAGCCGGGCGAGCGAGCGCCGGAGCAGCCGGGACACCTGCATCTGCGAGATGCCGATGCGAGTCGCGATCTCGGCCTGGGTGAGGTCCTCGGCGAACCGCAGGCGGAGGATCTCCCGTTCCCGCTCGGGGAGCGCGCGGAGGATGGGCGCGATCGTCGCCGTGTGATGGATGACGTCGAAGCGCTCGTCCTCCTCCCCCAGGAGGTCGGCGACGGTGCCGTCGTCGGGTCCGATCGGCTGGTCCAGGGACGTGGTCTCCGAGGCGACGTAGCGCGCGTTCATCGCCTCGGCCACCTCCTCGATCGTCAGGTTGGTCGCGCCGGCGATGTCGGCGGCGGTGGGCGAGCGGCCGAGCCGCTTCGAGAGGTCCTGGGCCGCCCGGTCCACCTCGAGCGTGCGCTCCTGCAGGGCGCGCGGCAGGTGGATGGCCCAACCGGTGTCGCGGAAGTGCCGGCGCAGCTCGCCGAGGATCGTGGGCACCGCGTAGGTCGCGAACGTGTGCTCGCGCTCGAGGTCGAAGCGGTCGACCGCCTTGACGAGGCCGACCGAGGCGACTTGGAGGAGGTCGTCGAACGGCTCACGGGCGCGCGTGTAGCGCGCCGCGAGCGATCGCGCGAGCGGCAGGAAGCGCTCGATGACCTGCTCCCGCGCCCGCTGGTCGCCGTCGCGGTGGTAGCGCTCGAGCAGCCGCCGCGCCTCCCGCTCGCGTCGGGGGTCGCGCGGGCGCCCGCGAAACTCGTCGGATCCGCTCTTGCCGTCTCGCGCTGCGTAGTCGTCCACGCTGGGTCGCTCCTGGGTGTCGCGCCGACGCTATCCCCCTCAGGCGCGTCGACGAAACCGCGCCGGCCACCAGGATTACCCGACGGCTCGCGATTCGCGCCGAAACCGGTTGAGAACCAACTTCGAACGAGCTGCCGTCTACCGTTGAGCGATGGTCCTGGCCTCCATTCCGAGCCCGTCGGCCAACGGGGTGCACATCGGGCCGTTCTTCATCCACGCCTACGGACTCGCGTACGCCGTGGCCGTGCTCGGCGCGATCCTCGTCACCACGCGGCGCTGGGAGCGCGCCGGAGGCGACCGGGCGCTCGTCCAGGAGGTCGCGCTGTGGGGCTTCCCGGCCGGTCTCGTCGGCGGTCGCCTCTACTTCCTCGCGACGAGCTGGAACGAGGTTCCGGGGCACTGGTGGGGTCCGTTCGCGATCTGGCAGGGCGGGCTCGGCATCTGGGGCGGCATCGCCGGCGGCACGCTCGCCGGCCTCGTCGTGCTGCGCCGCCGGGGCGCCGACATCCGGCGCTTCCTGGATGCGGCGGCGCCCGGTCTCCTCGTGGCGCAGGCGATCGGCCGGGTCGGCAACTACTTCAACCAGGAGCTGTTCGGCGGCCCGACCAACCTGCCGTGGGGGCTGCAGATCGACCCGGCGCATCGGCCCGCCGGCTACGCCCGGTACGCGACTTTCCATCCGACGTTCCTGTACGAGCTCCTGTGGAACCTCGCGCTCGCCGCCGCGCTCGTGTGGCTGGGCCACCACCGTCGCATCCGCCCGTCGGGGCTCTTCGCGCTCTACGTCGCCGGCTACTCGCTCGCGAGGATCGGCGAGGAGCTGCTCCGGGTCGACCCCGCGCACCACATCTTCGGCCTGAGGCTCAACTTCTACGTCGCCACGCTGCTGTGCCTTGCCGGGCTCGCCTGGTTCGCGCGCGTGCAGATGCGGCCGATGAGAAGCCGCGACGTCCACCGCGGCTCGGTAGCCCCCACCTAGGCCGGTGTCTCGGAACTGGACTGTCCAGTACCATCGGTGCCCGTGAGTCCCACGCCCGACCCGTCGACGGGCGGCCCCGAGGAGACCCGTTCGGCGCGCAAGCGCGCGGCGATCCTCGACGCGGCGACGACGCTGTTCCTCCGCCACGGCTACCTCGGCACGAGCATGGACGAGATCGCGGCGCTCGCCGCCGTCTCGAAGCAGACCGTCTACAAGCACTTCGCCGACAAGGAGACCCTGTTCTCCGAGATCGTCACGAACACGGTGAGCGAGGCGAGCGAGCCCAACTACGCCGACGTGCTCGGCCTCGAGGACAGCGGCGACGTCGACGCGGACCTGCGCGGCCTCGCCCGCCGCCAGCTCGCCCGGGTGATGCAGCCGCAACTGCTCCAGCTGCGCCGGCTGGTGATCGGCGAAGCCGGCCGCTTCCCCGAGCTGGGCCGGATCTTCTACGCGCAGGGGCCGGAGCGGACGATCGCCACGCTCGCCGACGCCTTCACCCGCCTGGCCGAGCGCGGGGCCCTCCGGTTCGAGGACCCACATCTCGCCGCCGCTCACTTCAACTGGCTCGTCATGTCCATCCCGCTGAACGAGGCCATGCTCTGCGGCCCGGACGACCCCGCGACGAGCGCAGACCTCAACCGCTACGCCGACGCCGGCGTGCGGGCCTTCCTCGCCGCATACGGCCCCGGCTGACGCAGTCACAGCTCGGGGTCGACCCGGCGCGCCATGACGGACGCTCGAGGCGTAGGGTCGGCCGTCCGCGCCGACCCACCGCGAGACACGAGGAGGAGCGCCGATGGAGACCTGGGACATCCGCGAGCTGGAGATCGAGCCGCACCGGCCGCAGGTCCTCCGCTCTGACGACGAGACGCGCGCGATCGCGATCCTGCTCCCCGGCGGCGAGGAGCTGCAGGAGCACCAGGTCCACGAGCGCACGTACCTGCTCGTCGCGGACGGCGAGGTCGAGGTCGTACAGGACGGCAGCACGGTGACCGGCGGCGCGGGTCTCCTCGCCCACTTCGAGCCCGGAGAGCGCCGGACCGTGCGGGCGCTCGAGGACTCACGGCTCGTCCTCGTCCTGGCCCCGTGGCCGGGCGTCGGCCACCCTTCGCACAGCGGCTAGTCGACATGAGCGCCGCGGACGCGCACGGCGCCGAGGTCGTCCTCGGCGTGGACATCGGGACGACCAGCGTGAAGGCGGTCGCGTTCGGCGCCGACGGCCGCGAGCATGGGAGCGCGGAGGTGCCCTATCCGCTGCTCGAGCCCCAGCCCGAGTGGGCGGTGCAGGATCCCGAGCGACTCGTCGCGGCGACGTTCGCGGCGATCGCCGCGGCGAGCGAGGAGTCCCGGACGCGCGGTGCGCGCATCGCCGGCCTGTCCTTCAGCTCGGCCATGCACTCGCTCGTCGCGCTCGACGGCGAGGAGCGCCCCCTCACGGACCTCGTCACCTGGGCCGACACTCGCGCCACCGACCAGGCGGAGCGCCTGCGGCTCGACCGTCCGGCGCTCCCCATGCGGACCGGAACGCCGCTGCACCCGATGGCGCCCCTGTCGAAGCTCGTGTGGTTCCGCGAGCGCGAGCCCGAGCTCTTCGTGCGCGCCGAGCGGTGGGTCGGCATCAAGGCGATCGTGCTCGCCCGGCTCACGGGCTCGTGGGTGATCGACCACTCGCTGGCCTCCGGCACCGGCCTCCTCGACCTCGAGCGCCTCGACTGGGACGGCGAGGCGCTCGACGTCGCCGGGATCCGCGCGGACCAGCTCCCGCCCCTCGTGCCGACGACCGAGCGGTTGGCGCTGAGCGTGCCCGCGGCCGCGCGGCTCGGCCTCGAAGCGGGCCTCCCGGTGGTCGTCGGCGCGGGCGACGGACCGCTCGCGAACCTCGGCGTCGGCGCCGTCCGCCCGGGGGTCGCGGCCTGCTCGATCGGGACGAGCGGCGCGCTGCGGCTCGTCGTCGAGAACCCGGTCGTCGACCCGGGCCGGCGGCTCTTCTGCTACGCCCTGACCCCCGGGCGCTGGGTCGTGGGCGGCGCGATCAACAACGGCGGCGTCGTGCTGCAGTGGGCCGGCGAGGCGCTGGCGCCGGACCTCGGCGAGCACTCAGAGGACGCGCTGCTCGCCCTCGCCGCGGACGTCCCGGCGGGCAGCGAGGGGCTGATCATGCTCCCCTACCTGCTGAGCGAGCGAGCGCCGAACTGGAGCGCCCTCCCCCGCGGCGCCTACGTCGGGCTCACCCGCGTCCACCGCCGCGGCCATCTCGTCCGCGCGGCGCTCGAGGGCGTCTGTCAGCAGCTCGCGCTCGTCCTCGCGTCGATGCGCGACGCCGGCAACGAGGTCCGCGAGATCCGGGCGACCGGCGGCTTCGCCCAGGGACCGCTGTGGCGGCAGATCCTCGCCGACACCCTCGGGATGCCGATCGGGTTCCCGGAGGGGCACGAGGGCTCGAGCTTCGGCGCGGCCCTGCTCGGGATGGAGGCGCTCGGCCTGATCGACACGATCGACCGCGCGAGCGAGCTCGTCGGCGTGGAACAGGTCGTCGCGCCCGATCCCGCCGGCGCCGAGGTCCTCGCGACGCGGCTGCCCCTCTTCGCCGACCTCTACGACGCGCTCGGCCCGACCTTCACCGCGCTGCACGCGCTATCCGCGCCACGGCCTCCTCGATGATCTCCGGGCGCTTGCAGAACGCGAAGCGCACGAGCGTCCTGCCCGCCTCGACGTCGTCGTTGAACACGGCGGTCGGGATCGCGACGACGCCCGCCCGCGTCGCCAGGTCGCGGCACCACACCCGCGCGTCGGCGCCGACGTCGGCGTTGGCGAAGTACGTGCCGGCCGGGGTGGCGACCTCGAGGCCGGCGGCGCGCAGTCCGCCGCACAGGCGGTCGCGCCCGGCGCGCAGCCCCTCGAGGATCGGCGGCACGTGCCGCTCGGCCTCCTCCAGGCCCGCCGCGACTGCGTGCTGCAGCGGCGTGCCGCCCGCGAACGTCAGGAACTGCTTCGCCGCCCGCGCCGAGGCGACGAGCTCCGGCGGCCCGGTGCACCAGCCGATCTTCCAGCCGGTGAACGAGAACGCCTTGCCGGCGCTCGAGATCGTCAGCGTCCGCTCGGCCATCCCGGGCAGCGTCGCCAGCGGCACGTGCTCGCCGTCGAAGACCACGTGCTCGTAGACCTCGTCGGTCACCGCGATCAGATCGCGCTCGCGACAGACGTCGGCGACCGCGCCGAGCTCCGCGCGTGAGAGGACGCGGCCCGTCGGGTTGTGCGGGGAGTTGAGCAGCAGCACCCGCGCGCGCGGCCCGGCGGCCGCGCGGCGGAGCTCGTCGGGGTCGAGCGCGAAGTCGGGCGGCCGCAGCGTGACCGGCCTCCGGACGCCGCCGGCCATGGCGATCGTCGCCGCGTAGGAGTCGTAGTACGGCTCGAGGACGACGACCTCGTCGCCCGGCTCGAGCAGGCCGAGCATCGCCGCGGCGATCGCCTCGGTCGCGCCGAACGTGACCTGCACGCCGCCCTCGGGATCGACGTCGAGGCCGTAGCGGCGGCGCTGGTGGCGGGCGATCGCCGCGCGCAGCTCGGGCACGCCGGGGAGCGGCGCGTACTGGTTGGCGCCGGCGCGCATCGCGGCGTGAGCGGCCTCGACGAGCTCCGCCGGGCCGTCGGTGTCGGGGAACCCCTGTCCGAGGTTGATCGCACCCGTGCTCGCGGCGAGCGCGGACATCTCGGTGAAGATCGTCGTGCCGAACTCCCGGAGACGGGTGGCCGTGGTCATCCGCCGGACGCTACCGGTACGGTGGGGTTCAACTGCGGCTCGACGTGGAAGAATCCGGCCGGTCAGGCAGGAGTACGTCAATCGCGCGACGTCGGGGCTGTCGCGCCGCAATGCGGGAGGGAGAACCCAATGAGTCGACGCCACGGTTCGGCGGGTGCGGTGGTCTTCGCCGTGCTCGCCCTGGCGGTGAGCGCAGCGCCGGCCGGAGCGGCCGGCCTGTCGCTGCATCTACCGCTGCACGGTCCGACGGCCGCGTTCGGATGCGCAAACCCGGCCAACCACGGTCTGGTCGGAAAGGTGCTCGGCGCGGTGAGCACGAAGGTGAGCAGCTCGCTGGGCTGCTTGGGCCGCGCGATCCGACCGGCGAGCGATCCCGGCCCGGAGGTCATGGCCGGCCCCACCGGCCTCGGCCCGACGCAGATCCAGTCGGCCTACAAGCTCGCCGGGCTGAGTGCCGCCGGACGCACGGTGGCGATCGTCGACGCCTACGACGATCCGAGGGCCGAGTCCGACCTCGCGAAGTACCGGAGCACGTTCGGGCTGCCGGCGTGCACGACGGCGAACGGGTGCTTCAAGAAGCTCAACCAGAACGGCGCCGCCAGCCCGCTCCCCGCGGGCGACTACGGCTGGGCGATGGAGATCAGCCTCGACCTGGACACGGTCTCGGCGGCCTGTCCGAGCTGCCACATCCTCCTCGTCGAGGCCAACTCCGCGAACGGCGCCGACCTGATGAAGGCGGTCGACGCCGCGGCCGGCACGCCCGGCGTCGTCGCGATCTCGAACAGCTACGGCGGGAGCGAGGACAGCACGATCACCGGGCTCGACTCGCACCTCAACCATCCCGGCATCGCGATCACCGCGAGCTCGGGCGACAGCGGCTACGGCGTCAGCTGGCCGGCGTCCTCGCAGTACGTGACGGCGGTCGGCGGGACGACGCTCGCGACGGCGTCGAACGCCCGCGGCTGGACGGAGACCGCCTGGTCGGGATCGGGCAGCGGCTGCTCGGCGTTTGAGCCCAAGCCGGCGTGGCAGCACGACCCGAGCTGCGCGCGGCGCACCGTCGCCGACGTCTCGGCCGACGCCGACCCGAACTCCGGACTCGGCGTCTACGACACGTACAACTCGTGCGGCTCGAGCAGCTTCTGCGACCTGCTGATCCGGCTCGGCGTCGCGCAGGGCCTCGACGGGTGGGCGCAGGTCGGCGGCACGAGCCTGTCGTCGCCGCTGGTCGCCTCCGTGTACGCGCTCGCCGGGAACACGGCGTCGGTCAACTACGGCAGCTTCCCCTACAGCCACACGGGGTCGCTGTTCGACGTGACGAGCGGCTCGAACGGGAGCTGCGGCGGGTCGTACCTGTGCACGGCCGGCGCGGGCTACGACGGCCCGACCGGGTTGGGCACGCCGAACGGCACCGGGGGGTTCTAGACAGAGCCCTTGCAGCGTCACGCGCGGCGGGTCGGTACGCTCGCCGCGCGTGACGTTCTGCCGCGCGCGGCGCCCTGCCGCATCACGACCAAGGAGCAACGATGGCCAAGAAGGGAGACACCGACCTCTTCGAGCGCCTGCATGCCGCGGGGCTGCGCAAGCAGGTGGCGAAGACGCTCAGCGAGATCGGCGCCAGCAAGAAGGTGCACAAGGCGGCGCAGTCGGCGGCCGCGGAGCTCCGCCAACTCGCGGAGGAGATCGAGAAGCGAGTGCCGGGCACGACGCCGGCGAAGCCGGCGGC
>JAOPZQ010000159.1 GCA_025964075.1 Solirubrobacterales bacterium
TCTTCCCGCCCGTGGCGATCGGCGACCGGCTGCTCGTCGACGGCGGCGTCGTCAACAACACCCCGATCCGGCACGCGGTCGAGCTCGGCGCCGAACGCGTCTACGTGCTTCCCACCCAGCAGCTGCCCTATGCGCCTCGACTTGCGCCGCGCAACGCCTTCGACGCCGCGATCTACGCAATCGGCCTGCTCGTCGGAAGCCGCCTCGAGGCCGACATCGCCCGCTACCAGAACGACGTCGAGCTGATCGTGCTGCCCGCTCCGAACAAACAGAACGTCCAGCCGACCGACTTCCAGCACTCGAACCGGCTGATCGCCGACGCGTACGCCTCCACTCGAAGGGCGCTCGAGCGCCCCGTCCGGCGTCACGCCGCGACGCCTGCCCCCGTGACACCGCTCCGCGCGGGCACGGCGCCGCGGATGACCACACGCCGGGCAACGGCTCCGGGACTGGGCGCTCGTCGTCTGGACCGTCGAGGGCAGCGAGCGGCGTGAACGACGGGTCGTGGACTCGAATGAACGCGCCGCGATCGCCAAGGCACTAGCGATCTGAACGGTCCGCATCACGACGCCTAGACGATGAACTCCGATGCGTACTGCCGCATCAGGGCCGGCTGATCGGCGGCGACGAAGGAGATCGCCAGCTCCTGGACGCCGGCCGCCTCGTAGGCGGCGAGGCGCTCGCGAATCGTGTCCGGGGTACCGATCAGGCCGTAGTCGCGGATGTCGCCGGGGAACAGATCCCCTGCGCCCTCGGGCAGGGCCGCCCGCGCCTGGGCATCGGTGTCGGCGATGATGCAAATCGACGCGGAGGTGCGATGGATCGCCTCGTAGTCGCGCCCCACCTTCTCGCAGTGCTCTCGCAGGATCGCGAACTTGCGCTCGAGCCCCTCGGGGCTCTCGAGGATGTTGCACGCGTCGCCGTACTGGGCCACCAGTTTGAGCGTGACCTTCTCTCCGCCGCCGGCGATCAGCATCGGGATGTGCGGCTGCTGCACGCCCTTCGGCTGGTTGGCGGCTCCCCGGACCTGGTAGTAGCTGCCGTCGAACGTCGTCTCGTCCTCGGTCCAGAGCGAGAGGATGATCTGCACGGCCTCGCGCAGCTGGCGGAGACGCGTCGGCGTGTCGGCGAACTCGTAGCCGAAGGCGACGTAGTCGGGCTCGTACCAGCCCGCGCCGATGCCGAACGTGAGCCGGCCGTGCCCGAGGACGTCGGCCGTCGAGGCCATCTTCGCCTGCAGCGCGGGGTTGCGATAGCCGTTGCCGGTCACCAGCTGCCCGATGCGCAGCCGGGTCGTGTCACGGAGGAAGGCCGACACCAGTGTCCAGCATTCGAAGAGGTTGGCCTGCGACGGCGGCACGGTCTGGAAGTGGTCGAGGACCCACGCGGTCTCGAAGCCCTCCTCGTCGGCGACCGTGACCAACGCGGTCAGGGCTTCGTAGGCGGCCACGGGGTCCGTCGTGCCGAGCTCCTGGCCGAAGCCCGTGGGGAGGAAGACGCTGTGCTTGATGGGCATCGTCGACCTCAGGCCTTGGTGCGGTAGGTCAGGACGACCACGCCCGAGCCGCGGGTGCGGGCGCCGGTGAGCGTGAACGCGTTGGTCTGCTCCTGCAGCGGCTCCGCGTCCCCGCCGACCACCACGGGATGCACGTTGAACCGGACGACGTCGATGAGGCCGTTGGCCAGCAGCGCGCGGCTGAGCTGTCCGTGGCCGTAGGTCACCAGACCGCGCTCGTGCTCGTCCTTGAGGGCCTTGACCTCGGTCACCGGGTCGCCGGTCACGATCTGCGAGTTGCCCCAGTCCGCTTCGGTCAGCGTCGAGGACACCACGTACTTCCGGATCGCGTTGATGCGGTCGGCGAACTCTCCGGACTGGCCCTCCCAGGCCGCGCCGAGCGCCTCGAACGTGCGGCGCCCGAACACCATCGCGTCGTGGGCCTGCAGCAGCTCGAGCGCGTCGGCCTGCGCGTCGGCGTCGAAATAGGGCATGGCGAATCTCATCGGGTCCCGGACCTGGCCGTCGAGCGACATCAACGTGGTCTCAACGATCGAGCCCATGGTCAGACCGCCGCGGTCGCGGTCGCGAAATGCCGGGTCATCAGCTTGCTCCTTGTCGATCGGCGCCTGCACCCGGATGGGCGAGGTCGTTTAATCGACGGCGCAACAGCACGCTTTTGGACACCCGGTCACGAACCGATCCCCATATACCCAGGGGGGGTATATTCGTCCCGAATGACCACGGACCCCCACGCACACCACGAACCCGAGCGCCGGCGGCTGAACCGGCTCGCGTTCAGCGCCACCGTCCACTGTCTGACCGGATGCGCGATCGGCGAAGTCCTCGGCATGATCCTCAGCACCTGGTGGGGATGGGGCAACACCGCCTCGATCGCGCTCGCCGTCGTGCTCGCGTTCTTCTTCGGCTACAGCCTGACGAGCTTGCCTCTGCTCCGTTCCGGGATGACCGTGCGCGAGGCAGCGCCGCTTGCATTCGCGTCGGATACCGCCTCGATCGGGACGATGGAGGTCGTCGACAACCTCTTCATCCTCGTCGTGCCCGGCGCGATCTCCGCCGGTCTCGGAGCCCCGCTGTTCTGGTGGAGCCTCGCCGTCAGCCTCGTCATCGCGGGTGCGGTCGCCTTCCCGGTCAACCGTTGGTTGATCGCGCGTGGGAAGGGCCACGCGGTCGTGCACGCTCATCACGCGCACTGACCGGGCGGCTGGGTCGGCCTGGATCTCAGCGGAGGCGGAGCCGCGCCAGGTAGCTCGCTGAGCCGCCGGCCCCGGGCGCCCGGACATCGAGCATCACGAGCCGGTCCCCGCGACCGCTCGGTGCCCGCCACGCCACGACCCGCGTGCCGCGCCGGCGCAGGACGCTCTTCGTGAGGCGCCCCACGTACACGTCAACCGACCTCGCGGTGAACGCCAGGTGGAACCGAACGAGCTCGCCGGGTCGGACGCTGAGCATCGGTACGTCGTGGCGGAGCTCGGGTCCGACCATGTCGGCGCACGCGCCGCGACCGTGAGCCGACCAGCAGTAGGAGCCGAACGCGAGCCACCGGCTGCCATCCCGGGTGGCGGCCCAGGCAGGCGGCGGCGCCGACGACGCCGGCTGCCGTGGTGGAGCGGCGACCGGACGCTGATCGCGGCTGCCGCCCGGGTCTCGCACCGATGCCGGCGTCGGCTTCGGCTGCGGCGGGGAGGCGGCTCCGCAACCGCCGACCAGCACGAGCGCGGCGATGGCGGCGATCCTGATCATCCGTGGTAACTACGCACGGCCCTGCCATTCGTCACACGCCGCGGTGAGCGCCTTCCATCGGGCCGCGGTGATTGCGAGGCGCCCCCCGTGGATGACGTTCAAGCGCTCGGCGCTCGCCGCCCCGGATCAGGCCGAGAGCTCGAGCACCTCGTGCGGCCCGCGGCGGCGAAGCTCGCCCAGCTGCCGGCGCGAAAGACCGCCGGTCGACCAAGGCCATCGCCTGCCGGTCACGGCGACCAGGTCGCATCCGCGGCGTTCCGCGGCTGCGCGCGCGATCTCCGGCACGGACGCGCCGACCTCGATCGCCACCTCCGTGGGCGAACAGCCGTAGCTCTCCAACAGGCGCACGGCGCGCCGAGCGGCATCGCGCTCCTCTTGCTCCATCAGGCGTAGCCACTGTGTCCCCTGGATGCCGCAGCAGCCGCTCGGTGCAGCAGCGTCGACCACGGGCAGGACGACGCTCAGCCGGGCATCGGACTCCTTACACAGCTCGGCGACTGCGCGCAACGTTCGGTCGCTCTGGCCCCTGCCGAGGTAGCAGAGCAGAACATGGGCAGGATTCATCTGGCTCAGCGTAGGCGTCGCTAGTGGTGGCCGCGGCCGGTGACGGTCTGCCAGCTCTCCCAGGTGATGCGGAGGATCAGCGCGGTGATCGCGAGGCCGATGATGGGGTCGGCGATCGGGGCGCCCAGCGCAACGACCATCGCGCTGAGGATCACGCCGGCGCTGACGATGGCGTCGCTGCGAGCGTGGTTCCCGTCGGCGATCAGCGCGGGGCTGTCGAGGCGCCGCCCACCGCGGAGTCGCACGCGTGCGGCGATCGCGTTGCCGAGAACGCCGACGGCGCCGGCGAGCGTCAGCGCGAGCAGGTGCTTGGGAGCAAGCGGGTGGACGATGCGGTCGACGGCGACGACGGCGGCGACGATGCCGCTGGCGAGGATCGTCGCGACGACTGCGCGGCCGGCGCCGCGCTCGGCCCGGTCGGAGCGCAGCAGGAAAGCGGCGCCGAGCGGGACGGCCGTGAGCGCGTCGCCCGCGTTGTGGATCAGGTCCGCCAGCAGGGCGACGCTGCCGGTCGCGACATAGATCGCCGTCTGGGCTGCGGCCGTGACGCCGAGCAGGGCGAGCGAGACGCCGACGACCCGGAGCCCTTCGCGTGAGCGCTTGATCGAGGGATCGATGAGTCCATGGCTGTGACCGTGACCACCACCATGGTCATCGTGGTGCGCGTGCTCTGGCACGGGGTGCTGGTGCCCGATGTCGGCGGTCACGTGAACACCGTCTCGCGGTCGGGATGCTCAGTCCGGCCGGCCAGGCCGAGTTGGACGTGCTCGACGTGGGAGATCGCCTCGTCGAGCAGGTGCGCGACATGGTCGTCGTGCAGGTCGTACACGACCCGCCGACCCTCGCGGCGCCCGACGACGAAGCCAAGGTGGCGCAGAAGCCGCAGCTGATGGGAGACGGCCGAGGGCTCCATGTCGACTGCGGCCGCGAGGTCGTTGACGCTCGTGGCGCCCGTGCGGAGGCGGCCGAGGATGCGCACTCGGCTTGGCGTGGCCAACGCCTGCATCGTGTCGGCGACCGCGGCGGCGAACGCCGAGTCCAGCCGGTCGGCGGAGCGAAGCTGTCCATGAGCCATGACGCACAGCATAGCTGTCGACCCGTTCAGGTGTTCAGCTAGGCGGGGGCCGAAGGACTTTCGCGCGAGGTGCCGCTCGTGCTCGCCTACTCGTTGGTGAGAGGGCCCGGGTACGCCTGTTCGGCAACCGCGGCCAGGCGATCGGCGTGGCGACGCACGAAAAGCACGACCCACACGATCGCCACGACGGCGGCGGCCGCGAGTGCGACGTCGATCGGGGTGCTGAGCTGCTTGAAGGCCGCCTGACCGTAATAGCCGGCGAGCGCGAACGCGACCGACCAAACCACCCCGCCGGCGGCGTTGTAGACGAAGAAGCGCCGCCAGTGCATGTGACTGACGCCCGCGAGGAACGCCGCGTAGGTGCGCAGGATCGAGACGAACCGGCCGAAGAACACGACCTTGCCTCCGTAGCCATCGAACATGTAGCGCGCGACCTTGAGGTGGCGCTCGTCGACGTGGAGGCGAGCGCCGTGGCGGAGCAGCAGCGGGTAGCCACCCTTGTAGCCGAGCGCGAAGCCGATGTTGTCGCCGATGATCGCCCCGGCGATCGCGGCGCCGATCACCCCTCCGATCGTCAGGTTGTGCGTGGCGCCTGCGTATATCGCGGCGGTGATCAGCATCGTCTCGCCGGGCACCGGAACGCCGAGGCTCTCCATCCCGACGAGCGCGAACACGGCGAGATACCCGAAGTTCGACAGCAGCGTGTCGAGAATCGACGCAACGGTGGGTGCCGGCACGCCGTTCTAGCTACCCGCGCCCCGCGCCCGCGGACGCGGCGATAATGCCCGCGTCATGGTCAGGGGAGCTCGGTCGACGCCCGTAGTGGCGGCGCTCGCCTGCGTCGTCTCGCTGGCGGGCGGTGCCGCGGCGGCCGGCGCTGCGCCGAGAGCGCCACGTTCGGTCTACGCGTTCGCGAACGGATGCTTCGCGGCACGCGCGGTCGGGAGCGGCAGATTCGTCGCGACGGTCGGGGGCGGCGCGTACGCGGCCACGGCGCGCGCGGCGCGCGGCGCGGTTGCCTTCTACTTCAAGGCGACGGGGCTCGGGACCTACATGCTGCAGGACTCCGGCGGCCGGCTGCTGAGCACGGGGGCGGGCGGCGCGGTGCTGCGTGGGTCGGCGCCCGGCGCAGGCTC
>JAOPZQ010000168.1 GCA_025964075.1 Solirubrobacterales bacterium
CGTCACACCTTCCCCCAGTACGACACCGTCGGCCACTGTGCAATGGTCCCCGATCCGGACGCCGGGGGCCACCACGCAGCCCGAGAGCGTGCAGTGGGCGCCGACCTCGGCCCCGGCGAGCACGACCGAGCGCTCGACCCGCGTGTGCGGACCGATGGACGCGTGGTCGCCGAGGACGACGAGCGGCCCGACGATCGCGCCCGACCCCACGGTGGCGCCACGCTCGACGAGAGCGGGCGGGATGATCCGGCCCTGGGCGTCGACGTCCGCGCCGAGCGCCCGGAACCCCTCGCCCATCCGATCGCCGACCTTGGTGGTCACGGCCCCGTCGAGGATGTCGAAGGTCGCCTGCAGGTAGCGCTCGGGCGTGCCGATGTCGAGCCAGTATCCGTCGGCGGGAAAGCCGTAGAGACCGCGCCCGATGAGGTTCGGGAAGATCTCGCGCTCGATCGAGCACGGGCCGACCTCGGGCATCAGCTCGAGCACGGAGCGCTCGAGCACGTAGGCCCCGGCGGAGATGAGGTTCGTGTCGATCTGGTCCGGGCTCGGCTTCTCGAGGAAGTCGGTGACCGCGTGGTCGTCCGCGAGGCGGACGAGCCCGTAGGCGGACGGGTCCTCGACGCCGATGAGCGCCAGCGTGCCCCGCGCGCCGGTGCGCTCGTGCTGTGCGAGCTGTGCCGTCAGGTCGATGTCCGTCAGCACATCGCCGTTCAATACGAAGAAGCGCTCCTGGAGCAACGGCTCGGCGTGCTTGATCGCCCCGCCGGTCCCCAGCGGCCGCTCCTCCTCGACGTAGCGCAGGCTCAGGCCGAAGCCGGAGCCGTCGGCCAGGACGTTGCGCACGCCGTCGGCCATGAAGCCGCAGGACAGCACGACGTCGTCCACGCCGTGGCCGGCGAGCCACTCGAGCATGTAGGCGAGGAACGGGCGGTCGACGAGCGGCACCACCGGCTTGGGCACCGTCGAGGTGAGCGGCCGGAGCCGCGTCCCCTGGCCCCCGACGAGAATCAGCGCCTGCACGTCTCAGCCCCCCCGGCCGACGCCCTCGTAGGCGAACCCGGCCCCGGTGACGCGGGCGGGCTCGAGGAAGTTCCGGCCGTCGATGACGATGCGGCCCGCCATCGTCTTCGCCGCCTCGTCCCAGTCGAGCTCGGCGAACTCGGGCCACTCGGTGACGAGGACCACCGCATCGGCGCCGTCCAGGGCCCCGAGGGCGGAGTCCGCGAACTCGACGCCGCTCATCAGCTCCCGCGCATGGTCCTCGGCCACCGGGTCGTACGCGACGACCCGCGCGCCGTCGGCCTGCAGCCGGCCGGCGAGGACGAGCGAGGACGCCTCGCGCATGTCGTCGGTGTTCGCCTTGAACGCGAGCCCGAGCAGCGCGACGCGCTTGCCCACGAGCGACCCCAGGTGCTTCTGCAGCTTGCCGATCACGCGGCGCTTCTGCAGCTCGTTGACCTCGATCACGGCGGTCAGGAGCTGGAAGTGGTAGCCGGAGTTGCCGGCGAGCTGCTTGAGGGCGGAGACGTCCTTGGGAAAGCATGACCCGCCGTAGCCCACTCCCGGCCGCAGGAAGTGCTTCCCGATCCGCTCGTCCAGGCCCATGCCGCGGGCGACCTCGGAGACGTCGGCGCCCGTCTCCTCGCAGACGTTGGCGATCTCGTTGATGAACGAGATCTTCGTGGCGAGGAAGGCGTTCGAGGCGAGCTTGACCATCTCGGCGCTCGCGATGTCCGTGCGCACGAGCGGGGCGTTGAGCGGGGAGTAGAGGTCCACGACGGCGTCGCCGGCCCAGTCGCCGTCGTCGCCTACGACCACGCGGTTGGGGTTCAGGAAATCCGTGACGGCCGCGCCCTCCTTGAGGAACTCCGGGCACGACACGTACCGGAAGCCGTTCTTGCCCTGCTCGACGAACTTGCGCTTGACCGCCGCACCGGTGCCCACCGGCACGGTCGACTTCATCACGAGCGCGTGCCGGTCCGAGACCGGCATCGCGTCGACGACGGCGCTGACCGCCGAGAGGTCGGCGTCGCCCGAGTAGGTCGGCGGGGTGCCGACGGCGACGAACAGCAGGCGGGCGTGCTCCAGCGCCGGTGCGAGCTCGGTCGAGAAATGCAGGCGGTCTCGGTGGCGCGCGACGAGCTCTTCGAGGCCGGGCTCCCAGATCGGGATCTCGCCCCGGTTCAGGCGCGCGACCTTGTCCGCGTCGACGTCGACGCAGTACACCTCGTTGCCCAGCTCGGCGAACCCCGCCGCCGTGACGAGGCCCACGTAGCCGGTGCCGATCACCGCGATCGGTTCGCGTTCGGGGCTCATAGGGCGCGGAAGGTTACCCGGACCTATCGCTTCGACCCGATCCGGGTCAGGGACGACGCCATGGCCAGCATCTGGCGGTTGGAGACGCTCTCCCGGAGGTCGTTCTCGATCCAGTAGACGCCGTTCGCCGTCCGCCAGGCGACGAGCCTCAGCCGGTTGGAATCGAAGAACAGCTCGAGCTTGCGGTGGTTCATCGACCGTGTCTCGCTCGGGCGGTCGAGGATCGGCGGGGTCTTCCAGGTGGTGCCCTCGACGCCGACGTAGCGGCCGTCGACGCCGCCGTTGATCTCGAGCGTGAGCCGGTAGGACTTGTACTTGTGGTGAAGGGGCCCGTCGATCGAGTACGCGCGGGGATAGACGTTCGCGATCATCGACGGGTAGCGCGCGTCGATCGGGATCAGCTTCGGGTAGTAGACCGGCAGCCCCACGCCCGCCGCGAGCGCGGCGCCCTGCGACTCCCCGAGCGTCGAGGCGTCGACCATGCCGGGCACGGCGCTCGCCTTCGTGCGCTTCTGGGGACGCTTGGAGGTCTTCGCCGGCTTCGGCGGCTTCGGCGTCCTCGCGTCGCCGTTCAGGAACTGGTTCACCCGCTTGGTGAGGAGGCTCTGCGACGCAACGTGGACGAACGGATCGGTCGGGTCGAGCGGCAGCTGGCCGGGGAACGGCACCTCGACGATCGGCTTCGACCCGAGGAAGATCACGAGGTCGAGCAGCTTGTTGAGCCCGTTGACCGTCGTCAGCGAGTGGTCGTACTGGGTGTAGCGCCCGAAGATCCGGGCGAGCTGCGTGCGGTCGCGGATCAGCTTCCCGGCGCCGTACTGGTCCGCCGCGTCGCGCAGGAACGTCTGCTGGCGCCGCGCGCGGGTGAGGTCGGTGTCGAGGTGGCGGAAGCGGACGTAGTCGAGCGAGGCGCCGCCGGCGAGCAGCTGGTAACCGGGCTTGATGTCGATCGACGCGTAGGCGCCCCCGCCGCCGGCGGGCGGCGCGTTGTCGTTGAAGTAGTAGCGGTCGACGTCGGTGTAGACCCGGCCGAGGTAGTTGACCGCCCGCTGGAACCCCGAGAAGTTGACGTTGATGATGTGGTTGATCTTGAACCGGTGCGTCGGGGTCGAGAGCAGCGCCTTGATCACCTTGGCGCTCAGCGACGGACCGCCCTCGGCGTAGGCGGCGTTGATCTTGTCCTGGCCGTGGCCGGGGATCGTCACCTCGAGGTCGCGGGGTATCGACATCAACGTCGACGCGCCGCCCTTGGGGTTCAGGCGCGCGAGCAGGATCGTGTCCGAGCGCACGTTCTTGTTGCCGCCGAAGTTGTGCAGGCGCTTGTCCGAGCCGAGGATGAGGATCGTCTGCGCCTCGCCGGGCGGCGCCTGGTCGACCACGCCCCTGCCGAGCGCCAGCGAGTTGTGCCCGGCCTTGATCGCATCGGCGATCTGCTTCACCTGCAGCAGCCCCGCGGTCGCGGTCGCTCCGGCCGCCAGGCCGACGATCAGGAAGACCGCGATCAGAAAGCGCTTCCACATCCACCAGTGGCCGCGCGGCGGGGGCGACATCAGGCCAGCCCTCCCTCGAGCGCCTGGAGACCCCCGCGCTCGCGCTCGAGCCAGTCGGGCAGGGCGCGAACGAAGTCGGTGAGCGCCTGGCGGTAGCGCGTCAGCGAGACGAGCGAGACCCATTCGTCGGGGCCGTGATGGCCGCCGCCGGCGGGGCCGAACTCGACCGCGGGGATCCCCGCCCGCAGGAACGCGATCGCGTCCGAGGCCCCGTCGCGGCCGACGCTCATCGCCTCGCCCTCGACCGATCGCGCCGCGGCGTCGCGCAGCGCGCGGACGTAGGGATTCGCCGGCGAGACCTGCGCCGGCGGATAGATGAACGTTCGGGTGACCTCGACGTCGGCGATCGCCCGCACCTGCGCGAGGATCGCGCCTGGGTCCTGACCGGGGAGGTAGCGGACGTCGACGTCCATCACGCACAGGTCGGGCACCCGGTTGAGCACGTCGCCGCCGTGGATCCGGCCGAGGTTGATCGACGGCCGGTCGAACATCTCGCTCGACTCGCGGGAGAACGGCAGCGACTCGATCCGGCGGAAGACGTCGACGGCCTTGAGCACCGCGTTGTCGCCGAGCCACGGCGTCGAACCGTGCGCCGAGCGGCCGTGGATCGCGAGGCGCATCGCGAGGACGCCCTTGGCCTGCACGCCGATGTGGAGATTGGTGGGCTCGCCGGTGATCGCGAAGTCCGCGGTCAGGCCTCCCTTGACGAGGACGTCGGTCGCGCGGGAGTCGACCTCCTCGGACTCCTCGTCCGGCACGCACACGAAGCGCACGCGTACGCGATCCGAGGCGGCCAGGTCGGACATCGCGCAGAGCATCGCGGCGAGTCCGCCCTTCATGTCGTAGGCGCCCCGGCCGATCAGGCGGTCGCCCTCGACCCGCGGCGCGAACTGCTCCTCGCGGCCGGGCACGACGTCGAGGTGGCCGTGGAAGACGACCGTCGGGCCGCCTGGGGGACCGACGTCCGCTTCGAGCACGGGCAGGCCCTCGTGGACGTGGTCGCGCACGTCGATGTCGCGCGCCTCCAGCCAGCCCTTCACGAAACTCGCGGCGGTCACGATGCCCTCCGGCCGCGAGGTGTCGTAGCTGATCAGGCGCTCGGCGAGCTGGCGCTCGTCGGCCATGGCGGTCAAGAATAGGGGGTGGTCAGGACCCGATGCGCGTGAGCGACGCCGCCATCGCCAGGAGCTGCGGCCCGGGGAGCAGCTCCTGCAGCGTGTTCGAGATCCAGTAGACGCCGTGCGGCGTGCGCCAGGCGACGAGCTGCAGGCGGTGGCCGTCGTAGAAGAGCTCGAGCCGCTTGTGGTTCATCGTCCGGAACGCGCTCGGGCTCTTGAGGATCGGCGGGCTCTTCCACACCGTCCCCTCCACGCCGATGTAGTTGCCGAACGCGAGGCCCGAGTCGAGGACCATGCGATAGGCCTTGTACGGGTGGCCACCCGGGCCCTGGATGGCGTAGGCGCGCGGGTAGATCTTCGCGATCGGACCCATGTAGCGGGCCTGCATCGGCACGATCTTCGGGTAGTACACGGGCAGGCCGACGCCGGCGCCCAGGTCGATCCCCTGCGTCTCCCCCGCGTTCTTCGCGTTCATCATGCCGGCGGGAACCGCGTTCGAGGCGGCCCGCCGGCTGCGTCGATGGCGCGTGGCGTGCTTGGCCGGCTTGCGGGGGGCCGCGCCCGCGTTGGCGCTCGAGGCGTCGAGGAACCGCGTCACCGCGGCCTGCACCGAGGCCGCGTTCGCCGTCACGAACGGGTCGGTCGGCGCGCCGAGGATGGCCGGGAAGTCGATCCGCACCGTCGGCTCGCCGGCCAGCGAGATCATCAGGTTGAGCAGCTTGATCAGGCCCGTCTCGGTCTTCAGCGAGTGGTCCGAGCGGGTGTACGTGCCGAACAGGTTCGCCAGCTGCTGCCGGTTGTTCACCAGCGTGCCGGTGCCGTACTGCTCCTTCGCGTCGCGCAGGAAGCTCTGCTGGCGCGCCGCGCGGACGATGTCCGTGTCGTTGTGGCGATAGCGGGCGAAGGCGAGCGAGTCCCCGCCCGCCAGGAGCTGGTAGCCCGGCCTGATGTCGATCGACGAGTAGTCGTTGACCGAGCCGAGGCCGCCGGAGCTCTGGTGGAAGTAGTTGCGGTCGACGTCGACGTACACACGCCCCAGGCGGTTCACCAGCCGCTGGAAGAGGCCGAAGTTGATGTCGACGATGTGGTTGATCTTGAACGACCGCGCGGGCGTCGAGAGGATCTGCTTTACGACCTTCGCCGTCAGCGTCGCGCCGCCGACCGCGTAGGCCGAGTTGATCTTGTCGGGCCCGTGGCCGGGAACGTCGACCTTGAGGTCGCGCGGGATCGAGAGCATCGCCGTCGCCTTCGCGTGCGAGTTCAGGCGCACGAGCATGATCGTGTCCGAGTGGGCGCTGTGGACGCCGCGATCCCCGAAGCGCCGGTCCGAGCCGATGAGCAGGAGCGTCTGCGGCGCGCCGGGCGGCGCCTGGGAGATCTCCTTGCCGCCGATCGACGGGGCGTGCGAGGCCTTGATCGCCTGGACGATGTCCTTGACCTGGAGGAGTCCGGCGGTCGCCGTGGCGCCCGCCGCCAGCGCGACGATCAGGAAGATGCCCAGGAGGAACCGCTTCCACATGGCCCCGTAGGGTAGGCGTCACGCCGTCGGCGTGACCTCGTAGTGGAGCGTGCGCTTGCGCGTGAGCCGGTGGAACAGCGGCACGAGGACCCGCTGCAGGACCGGGTGCTTGCGGCCGATCAGGCGGCCCGCGTTCTTCGCCTCCTCGCCGTCCAGGAGGCGGGCGCGGGCGGGGATCGCCGGCCCGGTGGGCTTGCCGCCCTGGGTCGACGGCGCGAGCTGGACGTCCGGGTCGTGGCGCAGGCGCCGCGCCTTCCACGCGGTGTCCCAGGTGCGGAAGTAGGCGACGTCGCCGTCGACGGCGAGGTTGACCGGCGTTCCGACGGGCGTGCCGTCGCGCTTGTAGGTCGTGAGGAGGACGGTCTTCTCATGTATGAAGGGCTGGAGAGCGGTCATGGCCCCTAGGACGGGACGGCGGCGCGGGCTGTGACACTGCCGTGATGGCCGTCGCCGACTACGCCGATCTGCGGCCCCTGCTGTTCTCGATCGCCTACCGCATGACGGGGACCGTCGGCGACGCCGAGGACATCGTCCAGGAGGCGTTCCTGCGCTACCACCGCCGCGACGGCGAGACCGCGGTCGAGACGCCACGCGCGTGGCTCGCGACGGTGACGACGCGCCTGGCGATCGACCACCTGCGCTCCGCCCGCGTGCGCCGCGAGGCCTACGTCGGCCCCTGGCTGCCCGAGCCGCTCCTCACGGGCACCGCCGAGGACCCCGGCGCCCGCGCCGAGATGACGGATTCCCTGTCGGTGGCGTTCCTCGCCGTGCTCGAGCGGCTCTCACCCGTCGAGCGGGCGGTCTTCCTCCTGCGCGAGGTCTTCGACTACGGCTTCGACGAGATCGCCGCGATCGTCGAGAAGAGCGAGGACAACTGCCGCCAGCTGCTCGTCCGCGCCCGGCGCCACGTCGACGCCGAGCGCCCGCGGTTCCCGGTTTCGGCAGCGAAGCGCGAGGAGCTCACCGAGCGCTTCCTCGCCGCGTGTCAGGCCGGGGACCTGGAGGCCCTGACGGCGATGCTGGCGGCCGACGCCGCGGCCTTTACGGACGGCGGAGGCAAGGCCCGGGCGGCGTCGAGGGCGATCCTGGGAGCCCGCGCGGTGGCGCGGTTCATGGCGCTGATCGCGTCGCGCACGCCGCCGGAGGGGATCGAGATCCGCCCGGCGCGCATCAACGGCCAGCCGGGCCGGCTGCTCTTGGACGCCACGGGGCAGGTGTTCGGGGCTTTGGTGCTCGACGTCGGCGAGGACGATGCGATCGTGCGGATCGACCTGGTGGTGAATCCGGAGAAGCTGCGCAGGGTGGCGGTGGCGGCTCGGTAGCGCCCGTCAGGACCGCCCAAAAACGGCGGCCACGAGGGGAGGGAGCGAAGCCGGAGAGCGAAGCCGGAGAGCGAAGCGACCGCGGCTACGACCCGCCCGAGGCGATCTTCTCGAACACCTCGTAGCGCGCGACGTCGCGCTCGGCGCGCTTGCGCTCCTCCGAGTCCTCCTCGGCGCGCTCGGCCTCCTTGCGCGCCTGGTCGAGGCGCTCGCGGATCTCACCGGCATCGAGCTCGTCCGGCGGGATCGCCTCCTCGACGAGGATCAGGGCGCGGCCGCCCGCGACCTGGAGGTAGCCCTCGGCCTGGGCGTAGCGGACGACGTCGGACTCCGTCTTGTAGAGCCTGAGCTCGGCGGGGTTGAGCATCGCGAGGATCGGCTGGTGACCGGCGAGGAGGCCGATCGACCCGACGGTCGTGATCGTCGACACCTGCTCGACCTCGTCGTCGAACACCTTGCCCTCGGGCGTGAGGACCTCGACCTGGTACTTCGTGTGGGCCATCAGCCCTCGCTGCCCTTGGCTTCGGCGACCACCTGGTCGATCGAGCCCTTGAGGAAGAACGCGCGCTCGGGCAGGTCGTCGTGCTTGCCCTCGAGCAGCTCCTTGAAGCCGCGCACGGTCTCGGCGACCGGTACGTACTCGCCCGGCGTGCCGGTGAACGCCTCGGCCACGGAGAACGGCTGCGAGAGGAAGCGCTCGATCTTCCGCGCGTCCTCGACCACTTCGTCGATCGTGCCCTTCATGTAGAAGGCCCGCTCGGGCAGCTC
>JAOPZQ010000188.1 GCA_025964075.1 Solirubrobacterales bacterium
AAGCGGTCGACGTGGAGCCCTTGGCGCCGGCGCTACGTGCCGCTCCAGTCGATACGCAGGAATAGAGATCGAGTCATCGAATCTCTTCTCGCCGACCACCCGACCGCCGGCGACCGAAAGACGAGATCGTGACCGCACCGGAGTCCTGGTATGCCACGCGGACGATGCGTGCGCTCGAGCTGCTCGCCTTCCGGCCGTGCGCGGCGTCCGAGGTCGCGCACGCGCTGCAGGTCCACCCGCGCACCGCGCGACGCCTCCTGAACCGACTCGTGGACGACGGGTACGTGGCCCGCACCGAGGGCGAGCGCCGGATGTACAGCCCGACGATGCGGCTGGTCGCGCTCGCCGGTCAAGTGGTCGAACGCTCCGAGCTCGCGCGGCGCGCCGCCGCCGCCGTCGACCGCCTGCACCGCGAGACGGGGGCCGCGGCCCATCTCACCGCTCCCAGCTATCGCTCTGTGCTCTGCCTCGTGCATCGCGCCGGCCCGGCGCCCGAGGGGTTCCGGCCGCAGTTGCGCGAGCTCGTTCCTGCGCACAGCACCGCCGCCGGGAAGGCGCTGCTCGCCCACCGCGCCGAGTGGCGCGCCAGCGTGGTCTCCCAGGGCCTCGAGCGCTACACCGAGCGAACCCTCGTCGACCCCGCCGAGCTCGAGCGCGAGGCGGTCCGCATCAGGGAGCGCGGGTTCGCGATCGAGGACGGCGAGTACCGCGTGACCCAGCGCGGCATCGCGGCGCCCGTCTTCGACGACGGCGGTGAGGCGGTCGCCGCGCTCGGGATCGTCGACTCGATCGAGCGCCTGGACGCGCGCACGCTCGCCGCCGCGTCGCCGCTCGTCCGCCGGCTCGCCGCCGCGGTGTCGGAGGCGCTCGGGTCGCCGCCCGACTCCGGCTCGGGAGAAATGCTCAGTACTTCTTGATCAATCGTTCTCGGATAGGTATCTTTCGCGGCAAGCGAGTTCGTAAGCCCACGTGACAGTCCTCTCGTGCGCTCGCATGACGGTCCGGGGAGGGGTCGTTGATGCCGATACATGCCCTACCGAGCGCTGCGCCGACCCGGTCGCCCGCCGCCATCCGCGTGGTGATCGGCGACCGGCACCCGTTGTTCCGCGATGCCATCGCGCGCGCCGTCCGCGCCGACCCGACTCTCGAGCTGCTCACCCAGTCCGAGTCGCCGTGGACGGCGCTGCGTGACGTCGCGCGACTCCGTCCGGAAGTCGCCGTGCTCGATCCGTCCTACCCCGGTCGCGACGACGACGAGCTGCTCGACTCGCTGGTCAGCCATGGCAGCACCCGGATCGTCCTCCTGACCGCTCGCGTCGACGGCGCTCTGGCCTTCCACGCTGTCGCCCGCGGCGTGGCCGCAGTCCTGTCGAAGAGCCTCGACGGGGCGCAGGTCTGCCGCGCCATCACCGCGGTCGTGCGCGGCGAGACGGTGCTGGCGCGCGAGGCCCAGGGCGATATCGCCGCCGAGCTCCGCGCTCGCCGGGTGGACGGCCGGGCACGGCTGACCGAGCGGGAGCGCCAGGTGCTCGCGGGAGTTGCCGCCGGTCGCAGCGCGCCCGACATCGCCGGCGACCTCCACCTCGGAACGGCGACCGTCAAGACGCACCTCCTTCGTCTCTACGAGAAGCTCGGCGTCTCCGAGCGCGCGGCGGCGGTGGCGCAAGCGATGCGCGACGGCCTCCTCGAATAGCCGTGCCGGAGCGGGCAGCCGAGCAGCTGGGCGTGCTGGTGGCCGACGGCCAGCCGCTCTTCCGCGAGGCCATCGTCCGGGCGATACGGCAGTCCGGCGCGCTGCGCGTCGTCGGCGAGGTCGCGTCCGGGCGCGCCGCGCTCCGTCGGATCCTCGAGGTCCGGCCCGACGTCGCGGTCGTCGACGCCGAAGTGCCCGACCTCGACGGCCTCGGCCTGATCGATGCGCTCACCCGCGCGGGAGACGCGAAGCCGCCGACGCGCGTCCTGCTCGTGGCGACCGAGGTGGAGCCGCCGCGCGTGTACGCGGCGCTGGCGGCCGGAGCCGACGGCTACCTGTCGCGCTGGGCGGACAGCGGCGAGCTGTGTGCGGCGATCGCGGCCGTGGCCGGCGGTGAGACGGTCCTCTCGGCCGAGGCCCAGACGGCGATCGCCTCGGAGATCCTCGTCCGCGACCGGGGCGAGCGGTCTCTGCTCACGCCGCGCCAGCTGCGGATGCTCGACCTCGTTGCCGAAGGTCTGACCGCGCGCGAGATCGCCGCGCGGCTCGGCCTCAGCCCGAGCGCGGTGAAAGCGGACCTCGCCCGCGCCTACGAGCGCCTCGGCGTGTCGGAGCGAGCCGCCGCCGTGGCGGCGGCGATGCGGCGAGGGCTGATTCGGTGAGCGGGGTGCAAGTGGCCCGCTGAGCGCGGGCGTCCGGCCTACCGGATGCCCTCGACGAGCACGGAGAGCTCGACGTCGAGGGCCCGGGCCAGCCGCACCATCGTGAGGAGCTGCGGATCGCGACCGCCTCGCTCCAGGAGCGAGACCGCCGTCCGGTGCAGCTCGGCCCGGGCGGCCAGCGCCTCCTGCGAGATGCCGATGCGCCCGCGCGCGGCACGGAGGTTGCGCGCGAACAGCTCCTTCGGCTCCACGGCCGGGCATCCTCTTGCTCAGCAGACGAAACGTCTACAGACAGAAGGGTTCGGGTGAGGTACCCTTCGACGTCGAGATGCAGACAGAACATCTCGCTCATGCCGACCCGTCATCCGCGACGGACCTCTCGCCCGCGAGCCCGCTCTCCCCGGCGCGCGACCTCTCCCCCGAGCGCCTGCGCGACTACCAGCAGCGCAAGTCGCTGGCCAGCGAACGTCACCGCGCCGCGATGGCGCGAATCCTCGGCCTCAGCGACAAGGAGGTGGCGGCGATCCTGCTGCTCGCGCGGAGCGGCCATCTCACGCCAGGGCAACTCGGCGGCCTGCTCTCGTTGACGTCCGGCGGCGTGACGGCCCTCACCCAGCGCCTCGAGCGCGCCGGCCACATCCGTCGTCAGCCGCACCCGGTCGACGGCC
>JAOPZQ010000202.1 GCA_025964075.1 Solirubrobacterales bacterium
GCCGCCGTAGCCCGGCGCGCCGGCCGGGGGCGGACCGCCGCGGTGCCCCGGGCCGTGCTCGCGCCCCGGACCGAACGCCTTGTCCCCGGCGAACACCGTGGTGCCGTCCGAGGACTGCGTCACGCGGACCTGATCGCCCGTCTTCAGGTCGGGGAGCGTCGCCTTGGCGCCGTTGCGGTACACCCCGGCGCCGGACGGGATCGTCAGCGTCACCGTCTTGTAGGTGACGGTCTTCGTGCCCTCCTTGATGGCGAGCTGATCGCCCGACACCGAAGACACGGTGCCGCTGTCCTCGGTCTGCGTGATGAACGCCGTGCCCGCCTTGTTGAGCACAACCTCCTCGGCGTGCACGGCGAAGCCGCCGTGCGGCCCGTCGTGGGGCGCCGTCGCCGCCGTGGTCGACGTCGAGTGCGCGCTGCGCGTGGAATGGCCCGACCGGGCGGCCGCCGTCGCGACGATGCCGCCGGCGGCGAGCGCGGCGCAGACCGCGCCGACGATGGCCGGGCGCTTGAGGCGTGAGTCCTTCAACGAGTGGCTCCTCTCGGGACAGGGCGCCGGGCGCCGTGCCCGGCCGAGCGTCCAATTGATCATGCTGGGGGTAAGAGACTCGTCTGAGCCGTGTAAGCATGCAGAGACCCGAGGCTGGGAAGATCGAGCGCCTGGACCCGCTGTGGCCGGCGCAGATCACCGTCGCCGTGGCGATCCTGCTCGGCCTCGCCCTGCCCGACAAGCTGACGATCGGGCCGGGCTGGCTGCTCCCCGCCTGCGAGGGCGCGCTGCTGCTCGCGCTGGTCGTCACCGCGCCGTCGCCGCAGATGCGCGACCACCCGCTCCGGCGCTACTTCCGGATGGGGCTGACCGGGCTCGTGAGCGCCGTCAACCTGGTGTCGCTGCTCCTCCTCGTCCACTACCTGGTCTCGCGTGGCCACACGCCGCCCCGGCCGCTGCTGCTCGGCGGCATCGTCCTGTGGGTGACGGCGATCCTGCTGTTCAGCGTCTGGTATTGGGAGCTCGACCGTGGGGGTCCGATCGAGCGCCGGCTGCGGGGCGAGGATCCGCCGGACTTCCTGTTCCCGCAGATGGGCGACGCCGCCGAGTGGGCGCCGCGCGGCTGGGAGCCGCGGTTCGGCGACTACCTCTACCTCGCGTTCACCAACGCGACCGCGTTCAGCCCGACCGACACGATGCCGCTCACCCAGACCGCGAAGCTGCTGATGGCGGCCCAGGCGTTCGCCTCCCTGACGACGATCGCGCTCGTGGTCGCGCGGGCGGTCAACATCCTCGGGAACTAGTCCTCCGCGGACTCCGTGCGCACGTCGTCCCAGTTCGTGTAGGCGGCCGCGCGGACGGCGGCGTCGCTCTCCACGAGGGACCCGAGCGCGCCTCCGATCGTCGCGAGCGAGGCGACGAGCCAGGCGAGCCGGAGGTAGTCGCCGACGCCGGCGCCATGGCCGATCTTCTGCCCGAGCAGGTGCGGCGGGATCAGGGATCCCGCCGCTGCGGCGGTGATCACGAACAACGCCGCGTAGAGGCTGAGGACGCCCAGCGTCAGCGTGGCGCAGGTGGCGAAGTTGAAGAGCATCACCCGCTCGCGGGCCTCGGGCGCCGCGGCGCGCTCCCACAGGTGGTGCGCGATGACGAGCGCGGTGCAGGTGGCGACCACGGAGGCGACGCCCGCCGCGACCAGGCGGGGCCAGGCCATCGCGTCGGCGAGCTCCCATATGTTCGCGGTGGCGAGCGAGGCCGCACCCGTCCCCAGCGCGCCGACGAGCGCGCGCGACAGCCGGACGATCACGCGCGACGGCTGGTTCGCCCGGACCATCCCGACGAGCAGACGCAGGTTGCCGACGACGGTCGCGGCCATGAACTTCACCGTTCCGTCCTCGTGCCGGCGCGCGTGGGCGAGCGGCGAGGACAGCTCGCGCAGCCGACGCGCGATCCGCAGCCGCGTGGCGTCGGCGTCCGTTCGGCCGCGCTCGGCCACCGGTTCGCCGAGCACGCCCTCGATGACGTGCGCGATCGCGCGCTTCACGCGGCGCTTGCGGCCGATCGCGCCGAACGCGGGTACGGACACGAGCGCGACGCCGTGGCTCGGGCTCGCGAAGGCGCTCACCGGGCGCCGCCGCGTGCGCAGCGGGATGTCCGTCAGCCCGATGCCGATCTGCCATCCCTCCTCGAGCATGAGGCGGCGCACGCGGTCGACGAGCTCGTCGCTCGACGCCGACGGCTCGGCCGGATCGGCCTCGTCGACCACGATGCGCCATTCGTGGCCCGGGAACCGCCGGGCGAGCTCCTCCGGGAGCTCCTCGGCCAGCTCGGCGGCGAGCTCGCGCGCGTCCGGCGTGGGCGCGACGAGCCCGACGACGACCCGGGAATCGCTCATCAGTGCCTTCTACCCCGAATTCCCTTCCGTCCTCTGGCGCGGGCTCCGGCGGCGTTCAGCGGCGCCGCGCTACTCGCCAGCGTGCGACGGCGGGATGTTCTGGTTCAGCGCGAAGACGTTGTCAGGGTCGTAGGCGTCCTTGAGCGCCACGAGCCGCCCGAACTTGTCGGGGCCGTAGGAGGCGCGCAGCCGCGCCTGACCCTCGTCGGCGCCGATGAAGTTCGGGGGCGCCTTGTCGACCGTCCACGGAAGCAGGGCCTCCCTGAGCGAGCGCGCCCACGCGATCTCCGCCTCGGCGTCGGCGGGGTCCCACCACATCGCCTCGCACATGTAGAACCACCCGGCGTCGGGGATCTCGAGCGACATCGTGCCACGGTCCGCCCGGGCGACCGCGCCGCCCAGCGGACACACGTTAAGGCCGCTGAAGGGCGCGCGCGGCTCCGCCGTCGCCTCGACCATCGCGTCGATCGCCTCGTCGGTCAGCTCGTGCAGGTAGTCGGCCTTCGAGTAGTCGCAGACTCCCCACGGATGCGCGTCGTCGAGGAGCTGCTGCACGGCGACGTAGGGCATCGGCTGGACGGCCGTGAGCCACGGCTCGCCCCACTCGACGAGCGGGCGCAGCACCGACTCGCCCAACCCCGGATCGCCGGTGTACACGAGGACGAGGCCCACGGCGGGCTTGCCTCTCGCGGCCTCCGGGAGGAAGTCGGCCGGCGGGGCGGTCATGAGCGCCACGCCGCCGCCCACCTCGTCGGGCGCCCGATCCACGAAGTCGCGGTAGAACCGCAACAGCGCGGGGGCCGCCGAGCGCGGGTGCAGGATCATCCCGGCGTAGACGATCGGCCCGACCGGATGCAGCCGGAACTCGAACTCGGTGACGACGCCGAAGTTCCCGCCGCCGCCCTTGACTCCCCAGAACAGGTCGGCGTTCTCGTCGGCGCCGGCGCGGAGCACGCAGCCGTCCGCGGTCACGACCTCGACCGAGATCAGGCTGTCGCACGTGATCCCGCACGTGCGCTCGATCCATCCCGAGCCGCTGCCCAGCGTCAGGCCGGCGATGCCGGTGTGCGACACGCGCCCACCGGTGACGGCCAGGCCGTGCGCCTGAGTCGCGGCGTCGAACTCGCCCCAGGTGAGGCCGGCTCCGAAGCGGCCCGTGCGCCCGTCGACGTCGATCCCGACGCTCTTCATCGGGCCGGTGTCGATCACCAGGCCGTCGTCGCACGATGAGTGGCCGGGGATCGAATGGCCGCCGCCGCGGACCGCGACGACGAGCTCGTGCTCGCGCGCATGGGCGAGCGCGAGCTGCACGTCGCGGGCGCTCGTGCAGCGCGCGATGACCGCCGGGCGCTTGTCGTGCGCGCCGTTGTAGAGCGCGCGCGCCGTGTCGTAGTCGGGATCGCCGGGGGCGACGAGCTCGCCGGCGAACGTGGGGTGGAGCGTCGTCTGGGTGCTCATGGTGGTGCAGATGCTCGCCGGCCGGGTAGCCGGGGGCAACGCACCAGAGGGCTAGTATCCGCCATCCCGGCCCGGCACAATCGGGTGCGATGGGGTTCGCCCGGCACTCCCTGTCGCCGTCGGAGCTCGCGCGGATCCTCGAGGCCGAGCGGCGCGGCGCCCCGTTCCTGGCCTACAGGGCGGACGCCGAGGGCCTGTGGCTGGAGCCGCTCGAGGGCCGGGCGCGCGTCGCGATCGGCCGCGCCGAGCACAACGACGTCGCGCTCGGGTGGGACGCGGAGGTGTCCCGCACCCATGCGCAGCTCGAGCTCGTCGGCGGCGAATGGACGCTCGTCGACGACGGGCTCTCGCGCAACGGCTCGTTCGTGAACGGCGAGCGCCTCGTCGGGCGGCGACGGCTGAGCGACGGCGACGTGCTGCGGCTCGGTCGCACCTCGCTCGTGTTCCGCGCACCGATCGCCGCGGGCGAGAGCACCGTGGCCGCCGAGGCGGGGGCGCTCGTGCGCCTGACCGAGGGGGAGCGACGGGTGCTGGTGGCGCTCTGCCGCCCGCTGAGCTCGCCGGGGACCGGCGCGATCCCGGCCAGCAACCGGGCGATCGCCGATGACCTGCACCTGTCGCTGGCCGGCGTCAAGACCCACATCCGGTCGCTGTTCGCGAAGCTCGACATCGACGACCTGCCCCAGTACCAGAAGCGGACAGAGCTGGCGCAGCGCGCCCTCGGCGCGGGGCTCGTCACGCCCCGCGACCTGGGGAGCTGACGTAGTGATCACGACGCTAGAGGGCGACCGTGTACACCGAGCCGGTCAGGTCGCCGGCGTAGAGCGCGCCGCCCGAGATCCCCACCGCGACGACGGGTGCGGCGAAGCCGGTCAGGAACGGCGTCGGCTTGGCGCCGGCCTTGGCCGGGATCGTCACGACCTCCGGGCCGCTCTTGCGGATGCCCCCGAAGAGCGCCACATAGAGCGTGTCGCCGACCGCCTGGATGCCCATCGGCGAGGCGTGTCGGGGCAGCTTGATGAGCGGCTTCTCGAAGCTCGGCTTGCAGCTCAGGCCCACTCCCGCGAAGCACTTCGGGAACCCGAAGTTGGCACCGGGCCGTGCCACGACGATCGCGTCCGCGGGGATCTTGCCGGCGTCCTGGGAGAGGACGGAGACGTACGGACTCGGCGAGTTGCCGACAAAGGTCAGCTGCCAGGGCTGGCGCAGGCCCCTGGAGATCACCTTGAAGTCGCCCCCGTCCGGCCGGATCGAGAACACCGTGTACGGGTGGGGGAAGGGTGACTTCTTCGCCTTGCCGTTCTTGTTGACGTCGACCGCCAGGCCCGCGCCGGCGTACAGGCGCCCGTCGGGTCCCCAGGCCAGCCCGTTGACCGATCCGACGGTCGTGGCGGCCTTGAAGATCGTCTTGGAAGACGCGAAGGTCGTCCCGTTCCACCCGCTGAGGGCGAGAATCCTCCCGGTCCTCGCGCCGCTCGCGGACGCGTACAGCGTGCCCCCCTGGTCGACGACGCCGGCGATACCCGAGGGAATGCCCGGCACGAGCGCGGGTGCCCGCCCCGGGACGATGGCCAGCACGCCGCCGCCCTTGCCCGTGCGCTCGTTGCCGAAGGCGCCGACGAACACGGTGCCGGTCGCCGGATCGAAAGCGAACGACGTCGGCGTCGCCACGCCCGTCGCCACCGTCGTCACGGGGTGACCGTTGACTGCCGTCGGCGGCGGCGGCCCGGCGCCCGCCGCGCCCGCGGCGAGGAGGAGCGATCCGAGTCCCGCCAGCGGCAGGGACCGACACCAGTTCGAGAACGGCATGAGCACACCTCTCGGTAGACGACAGCGCGTGGCGCCATCGTCGCCGGGTCGTCTGATGCCGGCAACCAACCAGAGGGATAGGGTCGGCCATCCCACCCGGCCGCCGTGGGCTGGGGCAGATCAGCCCTCTGGGTGGATGCGGAGGGCCGGCGCCGCCGCGATGCTGGATCGTCGATGTCCGTCGCGATCCTCGAGATCTGCCCCGCTCGCGGCCGCGAGCGGCGGCTCGACGGCGGGGTCGTGATCGGCCGCGCATCGGCGTGCGACGTCAAGCTCGACGATCCGCTCGTCTCGCGGCGCCACGCACGAGTGGTGAGCGCCGAGGTCGGTACGGGGATCGAGGACCTCGGCTCCGCGAACGGCCTCTACGTCAACGGCCGCCGCTGCGACGGGGTCACTCCGCTCCATCCCGGGGACGTGATCCAGATCGGCGGCACGGTGTGGCTGGTTCTCCGCCGGCCGGATGATCAGCTGCTGGGCGCCAGCGAGCGCGAGCCGACGGCGTAGTCGTGGCTCACGGTCCGCCCGTCCGGGTTGCGCCAGCGCAGGCGCACGGTCGGCTCCCCGAGCGTGTCGAAGGACAGCAGCCGGCCGCG
>JAOPZQ010000243.1 GCA_025964075.1 Solirubrobacterales bacterium
GGACGTGGTTGGGCGCCTCGGCCTCGCGCGCCGCGCGCTCGACCGCCGGGTCGAACCGGCGGCGCAGCCCGCGGGAGAGCATCAGCGCCTCGATCACGTCGCGCGCCGTGTCGGGCCGGCCGATCACGCGCTCGATCGTCGCGTGGCCGCGGCCCTTCGCCCCCGGCGACCCCGGCTGGACGAGCACGAGATCCCCCTCCCGCGCGCCGCGCGACGAGCGGTCGATGACGAGCTTCGGCCCGCGATCGAAGAACGGCTCGGCGACGAGGAAGCGCCCCTGCCGGGCGACGCGCGCGACGAGCAGCTCGCGCGCCGCGCGCCGCGTCGCCGCGGCGCTCACTGGAGCTTTCCGGCGAGCGTGTGCTCGGCCACCTGCAGCGCCTCGTCCACCTTCGGCGTCTTCGGGTTGTCCTGCGCCTGGACGTCCGGCGCGAGGCCCTTGCCCTCCTTGACGCCGCCACCGCCCAGGTTGCGGCCGTCGGGCGTGAAGTACTCGCCGACCGTGATCTTCAGCGCGCCGCCGTTCGAGAGCGACATGACCGCCTGGAAGACGCCCTTGCCGAACGTGTGGGTACCGACGACCGTGGCGCGGTGGTGGTCCTGCAGCGCGCCGGTGACGATCTCGGCCGCGGAGGCGCTGCCCCGGTCGACGAGCACGACGACCGGGATGTTCGTGGGGATCGCGCCGCCCGTGGCGTTGTACACGTGGCGCGGCCGCGCGCGGCCGGCGGTCGAGACGATCACGCCCTTCGGGACGAACAGGCTCGAGGTGTAGACGGCCTCGTCGAGCAGGCCGCCCGGGTTGTTGCGCAGGTCGAGGACGATGCCCTTCGCCCCCTTGGCGAGCAGCCGGCGCACGGCGTTCCCCACCTGCGTGTGGGCCGCGTCGCCGAACTGCGAGAGCAGCACGTAGCCGAGCTTGTGGCCGTGGTAGGTGGCGAGGTGGGAGGAGACGAGCGGAACGGTGACCTGCTCGCGCGTCAGCCGTACGGTCCGGCGCTGCTTGCCGGCCAGCACGGTCAGCGTGACCTCGGTGCCCGCCTTGCCCTTGATCATCGCGGTCGACGCGTCGGAGCTCTTCCCCGTGAGCGGGGCGCCGTTGACGGCGACGATGTAGTCACCCGGCTGGATCCTGGCCTTCCGCGCGGGCGTGCCCTGGTAGGTCCCGAGGACCTTCAGACCCTGCTTGACGCGCTGAACGGTCATCCCCACGCCGGTGAACTCGCCGTTGGACTGCTGCTGGAACGCGCGGTACTGGCTCGGGTCGAAGTAGCTCGAGAACTGGTCGCCGAGGCTGCGCACGGCCGCGCCGAGGCCCGTGTTGACGAGCTGCGTCGTGTCGACCTTGCGGTAGTAGCTGGACTTGATGTCGTTCATCGCCTCGCGGACGAGCGCGGAGGACTTGTCCCCGACGAGCGCGTCGCGTATGCCCCCAGGCAGATCCTCCGGGTGGCCACCCAGCCAGATACCCCCCACGAGCGCCGCCGGCACGCACAGGATCACGGCGACGAGCAGGGGACTGATGCGGCGATAGGGGCGGCCCACGGCGTTCGTCAGGGTAGCGACGGCGGCTTACGACGAACTAATCCAGACGAACAGGTGACCGTGGGATTCGCCGCGCAGGCCGAGCTCGCGGATCGCCTCGGTGACGCCCGGGTAGCGGGGGTCGTCGTAGTCATGGAAGACGACCGCGCCGCCCGGGGCGAGCGCGTCGTGCCAGACGCCGAACGTCGCAAGCGTCTCCTCGCGCTCGTGCGAGCTGTCGACGAACACGAGCTCCGGCGCCTCGGCGCCGGCCAGCGGGCCGGATTCGCCCGGCCGATCGAGGAGCGTGATCCGGTCCCGCACCGACCGACCGGCGAGCTCGAGGTAGCGCTCGCGCTCCTCCCGGCGAGTCGGGTCGTAGCTCACGACGCGGCGCTCGCGATCGGCGAGCGCGAAGGCGATCGCCGTCCACGCCGTGCCCGTGCCGAGCTCGACGACGGCGCGGCGGCCGCGCGCGAGCTCGAGCAGCCTCCCGACCTCGTCGGCGCGCGTCGCCGACGCCACGGTGAACTCGTCGTCCGTCCGCAGGGCGAGGCGCCGCGCGCGGGCGCGGAACCAGGCGACGCGAGGAGGCAGGACGCGCGCCTCCGCGAGGAGGACCTCCCCGCGCACTTAGTGTCCCGATTCGGGCGAAGCTGCTCCCGAAATCTCGACTCGGGACACTACACCCGCAGGAAGCGCCGCAGCGAGATCCCGGAGCCGAGCGCCGAGACCGCCACGCCGCCGGCGAGCACGATCGCGATCAGGGCGGCGAACGGCACGGTGTGCGGTGCCGAGACCGACGTGATGCCGTGGAAGAAGCGATCGAGGACGAGCACCTTGCCCAGGCCGAGCAGCACCACCGCCCCGAGCGCGCCCAGCGCGCCGAGGATCGTACCCTCGATCACGAACGGCCAGCGGATGAACCAGTCGGTCGCGCCGACGAGCTTCATCACCTCGACCTCCCGCTTGCGGGCGAACATCGAGAGCCGGATCGTGTTGGCGATCAGCAGCACGGAGGCGCTGATGAGGACGAGCGCGAGCACCGCCGTCGTGACCTTCACCATGTTCGTGACGGTGAGGATCTTCTGGGTGTCGGTCTTGCGGTTCTTGACGACCGCGATCGACTCGTCGATCGGGACGACGCCTCCGGCTGCGGCGGGCGGCGCGAGCGCGCGCTGCAGCGCGAGCGCGTTGTCGGGGTTGTCGGGCGTGACGCGGAACGTGTCGGGCAGCGGGTTCGCGCCGAGCAGCTTGTAGAGGTCCGGGTGGGCCTTCCGCTGCTGCGCGTACGCGGCGTCGCGCGAGACGTACTCGAGCTTGCCGACGTGCGGCGTCTTGTGCAGGAGCGTCTGGACGCGTGCGACGTCCGCCGGCTTCGCGCTCGTCTTCAGGTAGACGTCGACGAGGACGCGCTTGCGCACCGAGTTCGCGGCGCCGGTCGTCGCCTGCACGACGGGGATGAACAGGCCGAGCATGAGCATCGTCACGAGGACGGTCGCCATCGCCGCGAAGCTCGGCACGGCGTTGCGGCGCATCGAGCGCAGCGCCTCCCGCAGGAAGAAGCTGAGCCTCACAGGTGCTCGGGCGCCTGCGGCGCGTCGTTGCGCAGCCGCAGCGCGAACTCGCGGGTGGACTCGTCGCGCGTGTAGAGGCCCGTCGCCTCGTCGCGCACCACGCGGCCCTCGCGCAGCTCGATCACCCGCCGGCGCATCTTGTCGACCATCGTCTGGTCGTGGGTGGCGACGAGCACGGTCGTCCCCGTGCGGTTGATGCGGTAGAGCAGCTGCATGATCCCGATCGAGGTCTCGGGATCGAGGTTGCCGGTGGGCTCGTCGGCGAGGAGGAGCGGCGGGTGGTTGACGAACGCGCGGGCGATCGACACGCGCTGCTGCTCGCCGCCCGACAGCTCGTCGGGGAAGTTGTGGAGCTTCGTCGAGAGGCCGGTGAGCCGGAGGATGTCCGGCACCTTGTCCCGGATCTCGCGCCGCGTCCGCCCGGTCACCTGCAGCGCGTAGGCGACGTTGTCATGCACGGTGCGGTTGGGCAGGAGCTTGAAGTCCTGGAACACCACCCCGAGGTTGCGGCGGTAGTACGGCACGCGGTTCCGGACGATCTCCGCGAGATCGTGGCCGGCGACGCGGATCATCCCGGCGTCGGGCTCGAGCTCCTTGATCAGCAGCCGCATGAGCGTCGACTTCCCCGAGCCGGTGGCTCCCACGAGGAAGACGAACTCGCCGCGATCGACCGCGAACGTCGCCTGGTCGAGGCCGACGGCGCCGACGCCGTAGCGCTTCGACACGCCGCGGAACTCGATCACGGCCTTCGCCGAGGACGGCGGCACGGGAGCCGCGGCGGGACGGGGCTTGGCGACCGGCGCGCGACGGGCCGCGCGAGCTTGAGTACGGCGCGAGGAAACGGGCATGAGCGCAGCGCAGGGTAGCGAGCAGGGGGCGCCGTGGTCGCCTGCGAACGGGAACTTGCAGGCACCCCGCTACCGTTGGAGGCCATGCCCGAGATCGTCACGACCACCCTCCCCAACGGACTCCCCGTCCACCGCGTGCCGATCGCCGGCACCCGCGCCCTCACCGTCCTCGTCGCCTTCGACGCCGGCGCGCGCACCGAGCGCCCGGAAGAGAACGGGATGGCCCACTTCCTCGAGCACCTCGTGTTCAAGGGCGGGGAGATCTACGACGACTACCGCAAGGTCAACGAGACGGCCGAGGGCATCGGCGCGCAGCTCAACGCCTACACGAGCCACGATCTCGTCGCCTTCCACATCACGTTCCGCGCCGAGCCCGACGTCGCGGCGACCGCGATCGATCTGCTGACGGACTTCGTCGGGCGGCCGAAGATCGATGCCGAGGAGCTCGACCGCGAGCGCGGCGTCGTCATCCAGGAGATCGCGCGCGCCCACGACCAGCCCTCGATGCTCGCCGAGCACCTGATCGACCGGGCCGTCTTCGGCGAGCATCCGCTGGGGCGGCCGGTCCTCGGTCCCGAGGAGCACCTGCGGACGTTCTCGCGCGACGCGATCGTCGCCTTCCGCGAGCGCCAGTGGAGCGGCGAGCGCGGCGGCGTCTTCCTCGTCGGCGGGGTCGACGCGCTGCCCGGGGACGACGCGCTCGCCGAGGCGTTCGGCCGCTTCCCCGCGCTGCCGCCCCCGCCGCCCTACGAGCCCGCCCCGGCGTTCGCGCCCGACGTGCTCGTCGAGACGCGGGACTCCAAGCAGTCGCATCTGCGCATCTCCTACCGGCCGACGATCGACGTCAAGGACCGCCGCCAGCGCGCGGCGCTGACCGTCTACTCGACGCTCCTCGGCGGCTCGATGGGCTCGCGCCTCTTCGACGAGATCCGCGAGCAGCGCGGGCTCGCGTACTCGGTGCACTCGGCGGCGCACGCCTCGAGCGACGTACCGATCCTCCAGCTCTCGGCGGGCCTCGAGTCGGCCAAGTGCGGCGAGGCGTTCGAGCGAATGCGCGGGATCGTCACCGAGCTGCGGACCGACGGGCCGAACGAGGCCGAGGTCGAGCGCTCCAAGCGCTACGCCGCCGGGGCGCGGGTCCTGGGGTTCGAGAACACCGGCGCGGTCGCTCGCTACGCGGCGCAGCAGGCCGTCGTCTACGGCGAGCACGTCGATCCGGATGCGGCGATCGCCGCGCTCGACGCGGTCACGTACGACGAGGTGGCCGAGGTGGCGCGCGGCGTCGAGGACGTCGCCGCGGTGGCGTGCGTCGGGCCGCACGAAGCGTCCGACTTCGCGCAGTCCTAGGACCAGGTCCTTATTGCGCTGGGGCCCGGCGCGAGCCACAATCGGCGGACGATGGACGAAGAGGCACTGAACCTACGCGAGCTGCGCCGCTACCTGTCGCGGGTGGGCGACCGCTGGGCGCTCGAGGGCGCGCTCGTCGGCGGCGCGCGGGTCGACGACGCCAAGGGCGCGGGGCCGCAACGCGAGCGCGGGCCCGAGTGGATCGTCGTCCTCATCTCGAGCGCGTTCGCCGGCCTGCCGTGGCTCGAGCGCGTCTACGTCGCCGGCTCGCTCTGGGACGCCTCCGAGATGGAGGCCCAGGCCGACGTCCACTGCTACACGCCGGCCGAGTACGAGCGCAAGCTCGAGTCCCTGCCGGTGGTGCGCCGCGTCCGTGAGCGCGGGATCGACCTGCTGGCGGCCGGGGCGGCGTAGCAAAGCGGCGTGGGAAAAAGGGGTCTGACCCCTTTTTCCTAGCTGATCGCCACCATCCGCTCGATCGGCAGGCGGGCGCGGGTGGCGAGGTCGGCGTCGACCTTGACCTCCGGGCGGCCGTCGCGGAGGGCGTCGCGGACCTTCGGCAGCGTGATCATCTTCATGTAGCGGCAGCTCGCGGCCTCGTTGGCGGCGATGAAGTCGACGTCGGGGGCGGCTCGGCGCAGCGGGTGCAGCATCCCGGTCTCCGTGGCGACGATCGCCGTGCCGCCCTGGTGCTCGCGGGCGTAGCGGAGCATGCCGCCGGTCGAGAGCATGTGGACGCCGTCGGAGTCGATGTCGCCGGCGGCGACGTACTCCATGACCGACGTCGAGCAGCCGCACTCCGGGTGAATCAGGAAGTCGGCGCCCGGGTGCTCGGCGCGGACGCGCGAGATGTCGCCGGGGCGGATCCCCGCGTGGACGTGGCACTCGCCGTCCCACACGTGCATGCGGATGCCCAGGGTCTTCTCGACGTAGGCGCCGAGGAACATGTCGGGGCCGAAGAGGATCTCGACGTCGTCGCCGTGCTCGCGACGGATATGCTCGACGACCGGGACGGCGTTGGCCGACGTGCAGCAGTAGTCGGTCTCCGCCTTCACCGCCGCAGTCGTGTTCACGTACATGACGACGATGGCGGCGGGATGCTTCGCCTTCCAGTCGCGCAGCTGCGCGGCCGTGATCGAGTCGGCGAGCGAGCAGCCCGCGTCGAGGTCGGGGAGCAGGACGGTCGTGTCGGGACAGAGGATCGACGCGGTCTCGGCCATGAAGTGCACACCGCAGAAGACGATCGTCTCGTCCTCCGACGCGGCCGCGCGCTGGGAGAGGCCCAGCGAGTCGCCCACGTAGTCGGCGACGTCCTGGATCTCGGGGAGCTGGTAGTTGTGGGCGAGGATCACGGCGCCGCGCTCGGCGGCCAGCGCGCGCACCTCGTCCTGGAGGGCGGGGATGCTCTCGAGCATGAGCGGCGCGTCGCCGAAGGGGACGCCGGGCGGCCCCTCGTTCAGGACGGGCAAGGGGTTCATGACAGCGGCTCCAGAATCAGGGACAGGTCCAGGGCGGGCGCCGAATGCGTCAGCGCACCTACCGATATGAAGTCTACGCCGGTCGACGCGGCGGCCCGGATCGTCCGCTCGTCGATGTTGCCGCTGGCCTCGAGCTCGGCGCGGCCGGCGGTCAGCTCGACCGCGGCGCGCATGTCGTCCGGGCTCATGTTGTCGAGGAGGATGCGGGGCGCGCCGGCCTCGAGCGCCTCGCGCACCTCGTCGAGCGTGCGCGCCTCGACCTCGAGCCCGAGG
>JAOPZQ010000261.1 GCA_025964075.1 Solirubrobacterales bacterium
CGCCGTCCGCGGCGAAGCGCAGGGCGGGCCGGCGGCCGGTCGCCTCCCGCTCGGCCCGCTGCGCCGCGGTCAGCCGCCGGCACGTGCCGGGGTAGGCGCCTTCGGGGTGGGGCCCGTGCGGCGCCGAGGCGGCCTCGCGGATCTCCGCGCGGGTGCAGTAGCAGGGATAGAGGCGCCGTCCTGCCTCGAGGTCCGCGAGCGCGCCGGCGTAGAGATCGAGGCGCTCCGACTGGCGCACCGGCTCGCCGTCCCAGCCGAGGCCGAGCGCGGCCAGGTCGGCCAGCTGGGCCTCGGCGAGACCGGGCCTGACCCGGCCCGTGTCGAGATCCTCGATCCGCATCTCGAAGCGCGCGCCCGCGCGGCGGGCGAACAGCCACGCGAGGAGCGCGGTGCGGAGATTGCCGAGATGCAGGAGGCCCGTGGGGCTCGGCGCATAGCGGCCGTCGCGATTCATACGGCGATCCAACCTAGATCCCTTTGCTTTCCGTCCGCGGGCTCCGATAGAGATGACATGGCCATGTCGCTCCAGGTGCCCATGAACTACGTCGAGCCCCCGACCGTGCCTGAGGGCATGACGCTCACCGACTACCGTTGCCGGCACCAGCGGCCGCCGAGCCGTCGTCGCCGCGCCCGCCGCGGTCTCGTCGCGTTCCTGCGCCGGCTGATCTAGTGCCGTGATCCGCAAATTCGGGGGCAGCTTCGCGACGTCTGGACGCGCCTGACGCCGCCCGCTCGCACTCACGCACCCCCAGTGCTATCGGGGCGAGCGGGCGGCGTCAGATCACGCCCAGCCGCACGCGAATCTGAACTCGAATTTCCGGATCACGACACTAAGGCAACGGCGCCCGCGGGTACCGCGCCCGCACCGAATCGACGAACGCCGCCATCCAGTCCGCCAGCGCCGCGTCCACGATCTCGAGGACGTTCTCGGCGTTGTGCTCGCCCGAATGGCTGAGGTTGAACGAGCCGACGAACACCGTGTCGTCGGCGACCGTGACCTTCGCGTGCATGTAGTCGTGGACGGAGCCCGGCGCGTACGGGGTCGAGACCTTGCCCGTGAAGTCCGCGTGCGCGAGGACGTTGCCGAGCGAGGCGAGCTTCCAGCCCGCGCGGCCGTTCGCCCGCCACTGGCCGAAGACCTGGCGGATCTGCGTCGCGTCGATGACGCCGGCGAGATCGACGCGGCCGTCCCCGGCGAGCTCGGCGAGCGTCCCCAGCACCGGGCCGGAGGTGAGGACGGGTGATGCGATCCGAATCCGCCGCCGGGCGAGGCCCAGCACGGTGGCGATGCGCTGGGAGAGCGACTCGCCGTGCTCCGGGCAGAACCAGGCGGTGACCGGCACGCCGCCCACGTCGACGGCGCGCGGCGCGACCGCCCCGCTGCCCTCCACGCGCCCGCGCCGCCAGAGCTGCTCGAAGTCCTGGCGGAACGCCGCGCACACGCCCTCGGAGCTCAGCCGCACGATGACGTTCTCCTCCCGCGACCACGAGTCCTCGGTCCAGTTCGTCGACCCCGACCACAGCGCCTCGCCGTCGCGGACGGCGTACTTGTGGTGCATGAGGTCGGGCGTCCCCGGGATCGCCCGCGTGGGCACCGCGAAGGCGGCGATCTCGTCGGGGTCGCCCTGCGGCGGCGGCGGCACGGGGATCTCCCGGTCGTGGTCGACGTTGTGGACGACCCGCACCGCGACGCCGCGGGCCGCCGCAGCGTGCACGGCGTCGACGACGACGCTCGCCTGCGGCTCGACGAGCCGGACGTCGTAGAGCGCGAGCTCGAGCGTGCGCCGCGCGGGAGCGATGAACGCCGCCAGCTCGCGGGCGATCGCGAGCGGCTCCTGGCCGCCGTCGGTGAGCTCCCGGACCTCGATCACGCCAGGTCCAGGATCCGCCGCAGGGCCGCGAACGGCGACTCCCCGTCCTCCTGCTCGATCAGCGCGCGCCGGATCCGCCCGCGCCACGCCTCCATCGACCCGTCGCCGCGGACGTCGACGCCGGCGCGCATGTCGGGCAGCACTCGGCTCGGGCCGCTCACCTCGACCCGCGCGACCACCTGCGCCACCGGCTCGTAGCGGCGCACCTTGAGGTCGACCGCGTCGGCCTGGCCGGCCCGCGCCGCCTCGCGCGCGCCGGCCTCCAGCGCGGTCAGCGCCTCGTCCAGGGAGCGGTAGCGATCCCGCTGGACGCGCCCCCGGCGCCGCAGCGTGACCGCCCAGCTCACGCCGCTTCTTCGATCGCCCGATCCATCTCGGCGCCCGGGTTCTCCAGCACGCGCCCGTGGCCGACGGCCAGGCGGGAGGGGTCGAGCGCCCGCAGCGCGCGGGCGCTGGCGATCGCGGTCGGCTTGTGCCAGGTCCCGAACGCCATGAGCGGGAAGAGAGGCCGGATGACGCCCGCGACGGCGATCCCGCCGGCCGTCTGGAAGGCGTCGCCGGCGATCAGGTCCCGCTCGCGCGGGTCGAAGAACGCGATGTGGCCGGGCGTGTGCCCGGGCGAGGCGACGACCTCCAGCGAGCCCACCTTGTCTCCCGGCACGAGCTCGCGGGTGGGTCGCGTCTCGACCTTGGAATAGCTGCCCTTGATCTTGGCCTGGGGCTCATCCGGGTCGAGGCTCTTGTCGCGGCCGCCCATGATCCGCGCCTCGCGGGCGCCGACGAGCACCTCGACGTCGGGAAGCGCCGCGCGCAGCGCGTCCAGCGACCCGAGGTGGTCGGTGTGCGCGTGGGTGAGGGCGATGCGGACGATCGGCGCGCCCTGCGCCTCCGCGGCGGCGCGGATCGCCTTGTCGCTGCGCGGGAGCAGCGCGTCGATCAGGGTCAGCCCGTCGTCCTCGCGCACCAGGTAGCAGTTGAACGGCCCGAAGCGGCTGATCTGGACGAGGTTCGATCCGTACGCGATCGTCTTCACGGCGCCGCGACCGTAGCAGCGCGGGCGCTCAGGCGGCGAGCGGCGTGGCGTACTCGACGACGCCGGAGCCGCGCACGGTCGGATCGAGACGCTCCCCGATCGTCTGCATGAGGCGGCGCGCGGCGACGTTGTCGTGGAGCATCAGCGCCGTGAGGCGCTCGACGCCGCCCTCACGGGCGCGGTCCGCGAGCGCCGCCGCAAGGGCGGTGCCGACGCCGTGGCGCTGGTAGACGTCGCCGACGACGACGGCGAACTCGGCGGTCTTCGGGTCCTCGGCGAGGCGGATGAAGCGAGCGACGCCGAGGATGCGCTCCCGCCGGTCGACCGCGACGAGCGCCACGTGCGCGGCCCCGTCGACGTCCGTGAGGTATCGAAGCTCGGACTCGCTCAAGCGGGGCTTGGGCGCCAGGAAGCGCCGGCGCTGGGTTTCGGGGGTCAGCGCCAGCCAGCCGTTGCCGAACGCGACCGCATCGTCCGGTCGGACGGGACGGATGTGGATGGGGACCGGGGCCACGCTTTCAGGCTAGGCTCGCGCCCCGGCCCGGGGTGTGCCCCCGCTCACACTCAGCCGCGCTGGTCCATCGGCACGTAGTCGACGCCGCGCGCGCCCGTGTAGATCTGCCGGGGCCGGGCGATCTTCTGCTCCGGATCCTCGATCATCTCGAGCCACTGGGCGATCCAGCCGCTGGTGCGCCCGATCGCGAACAGCACCGGGAACATGTCCATCGGCATGCCCATCGCCTCGTAGATGAGGCCGGAGTAGAAGTCGACGTTCGGGTAGAGCTTGCGCTGGACGAAGTACTCGTCCTCGAGCGCGATCCGCTCGAGCTCGAGCGCGATGTCGAGGAGCGGGTTCGTGCCGGTGACCTCGAACACGTCCTCGGCGGCCGACTTGATGATCCGCGCCCGGGGGTCGTAGTTCTTGTAGACCCGGTGCCCGAAGCCCATCAGGCGCTCCTTGCCGTCCTTCACTCCGGCGATGAAGTCGGGGACGTTGTCCTTCGTCTCGATGCGCCGCAGCATCCGCAGCACCGCCTCGTTGGCGCCGCCGTGCAGCGGGCCGTAGAGGGCGGCGATGCCGGCGGCGATCGCCGAGTAGGGATCCACCTGGGTCGAGCCGACCGCCCGCACCGAGCTCGTCGAGGCGTTCTGCTCGTGGTCGGCGTGGAGGATGAAGAGCACGTCGAGCGCGCGCTCGAGCCGCGGATCGGGCTCGTACTTCAGCTCGGCGATCTTGTAGATCATCGAGAGGAAGTTCCCGGCGTAGCTCAGGTCGTTGTCGGGATACACGTAGGGCATGCCGCGGTTGTGGCGGTACGCGAAGGCCGCGAGCGTCGGCATCTTCGCGATGTGCCGGATGATGTGGAGGTAGCGGATCTCCGCATCCTTGATCTGCGGCGCGTCGGGATAGAAGGTCGAGAGCGCGCCGACCGACGCGAGCAGCATCCCCATCGGGTGCGCGTCGTAGCGGAAGCCCTGCATGAAGTCCTTGACGTTCTCGTGCACGAACGTATGGATGGTGATC
>JAOPZQ010000290.1 GCA_025964075.1 Solirubrobacterales bacterium
CCGAGTCCCTCCCCGTAGGGGGAGGACTCGGGACCGGACCCGGTGCGGTCGGACACGGCGACCGCGACCGGGTCCCGGTGTCAGACGAGACTGAGGCCCTGGTCGAGCAGGCTCTCGCGCGTCACGGAGGCCCCGCATGAGCCTCCCAAAGATGGTCCTCATCGCGATCGCTGAGGCCGTCGCAGCGCAGGGCGGAGACATGGACGACGTTGACGACCTGGTGGCCTGCTGGGAGCGCGTCTACGGCGACCGAGCAGGACGAGTCGATCGGCTGCGCTACGACGCCGAGAACGCGCCCTGCAGGTGCGCTGATGGAGGTGTCGCAGACGACGGCGGTGGACGTTGCGGGCGATGCTGCGGGCTGATCGTCAGGGAGCAGCTGCGATGAGCGGCGAGCAGAGCGCCAACGGCACGACGCCCGTCATCTCGAAGCGCCAGGCGACGCCCGTGCTCGCGATGAACATCGAGCAGGCGTGCGAGGCGCTCGGCATCTCGTGGGACCTTTGGCGCGAGCACGTCGCGCCCGAAGTGCGGATCGTGCGGCTCGGCAGACGAAGGCTCGTGAGCGTCGCCGAGCTGCAGCGGTTCCTCGATGAGCGTGCGGGGCGGACGCTATGAACGGCGACCCGATCGAGATGGTGGCTCGCGCGCTCGCACAGGTGCCGCGTGACCCGACGAACGTCAGCGAGGAGCATCTCGCGCAGCTCGTGCGGATTCACGCCGCGCTCGCCCACGAGGCCGAGCACATTCGTGCCGCGATGAGCGCGCTCGCGCGAAGACTGGAGAACCCCGACCGGCTGACGCTCGCTGAGGTGCTCGCCGCCGCCCGCGACGAGGGGCAGCTCGAGGCCCGACACGGCCGCGTCCTGATCGCAAGCCGACGCCTCGACAACTTCACACGGGATGCGCGCCCCGCGAGGTTCACCAACTGACCCGGCCCAACTGGACCGGCGATTAACACACGTCCAACCAGAAGGAGACTCACATGCCAGTAGCTCAATCACCCAATGACATTCGGGCCAGGCTGAAGGACGCCGAGGCCGCAGTATCGAAACAGCGCGGCGTCGTAGCGGCGTGCAGGCAGGCGCGTGACGAGGCGCGCAACGCGTTCGCGAAGAGCCGCAACACGCTCTCGCAAAGTAGCCCGGAGTTCAAGGCCGCGCAGCGGAGCGTCGAAGAGTTGAACGACGCGGAGGACCGGCTCGAAGAGTTGCAGGCCGTCCAGATCGGGATTCTCGAGATGATAGGCGGGGGCGTCAAGATCGGCGGCGGCACCGACAGGAACGGACCACGGAGCGGCGACAGCGTCACAGGTGACGGCTGGAGTCACGCGGCGCACGAGCTCGACCTTGCTGTTGGGCGTATGCGCGTGGACATGCCCGCGCGTGACTTGCTGGCAGCTGTCACGGTGACGCCGAGTGAAGGACTCTCGGCACCCGCGACTATGGCCCCGTTCGTGCCGAAGGCTCAGGACCGGCGCTTCCTGTACCCGGAGTTCCCTCGCGCCGAAGTCGAACACGGCGACCTTGCCATCACCGAGTTCAAGCAGACCGGCTCACGGAACCTGTCAGGTGACGTCGAGCGCGACCCTGTCGCCACGACCGAGAAGGCAAAACTGTCGCTCGGCATCACGCTCGAGACTCCGGCGCTGCGCCAGTTTGCAGCGGTGATCGAGGAGGTGCCGTCGAAGCTGTTCGAGGCGATACCGGCGCTCGAAGCGTTCCTGCAGAACGAGCTGCAGTACCAGCTCGACTTGGCGGTGGACGAGCACACCGTGGCGCAGATCGCGGCGGCCACACCGGCACACGGCAAAACCGGCGCGGGTCTGATCGAGCGAGTACGCAACGGTGTCTCGGCCATGCGTGCGTTGGGCGCGCAGCCCTCCGTTCTGGCGCTCAGCCCGACCGACGCGGCGGCGCTTGACCTGACCACGACGGGGGCTGACAAAGCCTACGTGTTCGCCACGCGCGACAGCGGGAGCGCATCGCCGCTGTGGAGCCTGCGCATCGTTGAATCCCCGACGATCAGCGCGCCGCTGCTGCTCGACCCCGCGCTGCTCGGCGTGTTCTACTCGGCAATGGGCACGATCCTCGCGGACCCCTACACGGGTTTGACATCCAATCAAGTCCGGGTGCGCGTTGAGATCGACGGTCTGCTGCACGTGCGCGACGTAAGCGGCGCGTACCTCATCGAATAGGCCAACGCGCGGTGCAGTCGATCAACAAGAGCTTGCCGAGCACTGTGACTCCTGCTCGGCGGGAGCACGGGGAAGTGAAGTGGGTTCGCCCCGTGCGGACACGTCCACGGTCGCCGAGCGCGCGGCTCATCGTCTGCGCGCTCGGCGCGGTGGCCGTCTACTCCTCCAGCCCCACGGCTTTGAGGGCTTCGGCGCGGGCCGAGTAGCCGTGAAAGCGAATGAGCTTTCCCTCCCGGAACGTCCAGACAGAGGCGTTATCACCCCTCGCCTCGGCCGTGGCTCCTGGGCGGCGCCCGAACTCGGTGGCGAATTGGAGAACCTCGTCACCGAGATCCGTTGTCTCCTCGGTTTCGGTTCGGTAGGACTCCCACGGCGCCAGCCAATCCAGCCAGAAAGCTCTGAAGCCCTCGACGCCGACGTATTTCGTCTCGATCCCGAGCAGGGTCGAAGCACACTCGAAGTCTGGGTGGATGAGATCAGCGACACCGGCTACGAGCGCCCGCCATGCGTCGTCATCGCGAAAGAGCGGAGCGATGTCGACATCAGGGCCAACCATCAGCCCCCGCACGATTTCCACGTTCTCCTGCGACATTGTCCGGCCAGTATCCCGCACCCGACACCAGGGGGGCGGTCACCTAACCGGCGGACTCGTGCGCGGGTGATGCTTGGACCTCGTTGTAAGAAAGATTTCTGAGATGTCAACAACACACACCTTCAGCTTGGAGCGCCGCGAGCGGTTTCTGGCGCTGCTCGCGGTGGGGTATTCCGTGGAGGCCGCCGCGGCTGCCGCTGAAACCAGCCGCCAGACCGTGGCACGCTGGCTAGCGCGTGGACGGGCAGAGGGAGCGCCTGTCGAGCACGCTTCGTTCGCGCGGAGGTTCGACGAGATTCGTGCGGCCGAGGCCGAGGCCGAGGCCGTGGAGCCCGAGCAGGAGGAGCCGCTGATCGACGGGATGACGTGGCTCGAGCCCGAACGGATGGCCGAACTGACGGAGGAGCAGCGCCAGCGTGCGAGGGAGATTTTCGTGGCCGAGTGCGACGCGCGCCCGCCTGCCCGGATGACTGATGCGGAGTGGAAGCGCGAACGGCGCGAGATCCTGCGGGGTGAAGCCGACTGGAGCACGCCGGAGGGCGGCGGCTATCCGTATCGGCCACCGAGGCAGACAGCATCGTCAGGATCGCAACAGCGAGCGCGGGATGGGCGATGAAACACTGCGGCATGAGGCCCGAGGTCGAGGCGCTGTTGCGGTCGGGCATCCACCGGAGTAGGCTCCGCTCAACCAAAGTGGCCCCGCGCGCTGCGAACGCCGGGGCCGTGACCCAAGGAGAGTGACCCTCCATGAGTGCATCGAAGCCTACGCGGAAGCCGACCGGCATTCGTCAGCGCCACGGCAACCGCTGCAAGCGTCCCGCGAGCGGCTGCCGCTGCCCTTGGCAGGCCGAGGTCTACAGCGCCCGCGACGGCCAGAAGATCCGCAAGCTGTTCTCGACGCGAGCCGAAGCGCAGGGCTGGCGCGACGATGCCCGGTCGGCGGTCCGTAAGCGGACACTCCGCGCCCCTACGTCCACGACCATCCGGGAGGCGGCGGACGCGTGGCTCGAAGGTGCGCGGGCGGGGCTCATCCGGCCCCGGTCCGGCGACCCGTACAAGCCCGCCGCGATCCGCCACTACGAGCGCGGCATGCGGTTGCGCGTGCTGCCCGAGCTAGGCGACCAGCGCCTGTGTGAGATCGAGCGCGAGGACCTGCAGGCGTTCGTAGACGGACTGCTCGCTGACGGTGCAAGCCCGGCGCTGATCGAGGCCACCATCAACCCGGTGCGGGCGATCTACCGGCACGCGATGCGCTCGCCGTCCAGCGGCGTCGCCGTCAACCCAACCGTGGGGCTTGAGCTGCCCACGCCACGCGGGCGCCGTGAACGGATCGCCCCCGCTGGCGAGTGCGCCAAGCTGATCACCGCGCTGCCGCAGCGGGACCGCGCCCTGTGGGCGACCGCGATCTACGCGGGCTTGCGGCGCGGCGAGCTGCAGGCGCTCCGCGTCGAGGACATCAACCTGCCCTCGGGCGTGATTCATGTACGGCGCGGTTGGGACCAGTACGCGGGCGAGATCACGACCAAGAGCGGCAAGGACCGCAAGGTGCCGATCCCCGCCGCGCTGCGCGCACCGCTCGCCGAGCACCTGCTCGGGCTCGGCTGGCGCGACGGCCTCGTGTTCGGCACCACGAGCGCGGACCCGTACTCGCCGACCGTCCTCGCGTGGCGGGCGGACCGGGCGTGGAAGAAGGCGAAGCTCGACCGGATCACGCTCCACGAGTGCAGGCACACGTACGCCTCGCTGATGATCGCCGCGGGCGTGAACGCGAAGGCGCTGAGCGTCTACATGGGGCACGCGAACATCGGGATCACGCTCGACCTCTACGGCCACCTGATGCCCGGTAACGAGGGCGAGGCGGCCGGGCTGCTCGACGCCTACCTCGCTCGCGATCACGCGGCGGGGGTCGGATGAGCACGTCCGAGCTAGCCGCGGCGAGCGGCCCCGGCGTGTCGACCTGGTTGCGCTGAATGGGCGAGCATGGGGTAGCATCGCGTCTATCCGGCCCGTGGGAGGAGTCGGTCGAACGTGGGGGGATCAGAATGGCTCGCTCGTCTGAGTACATGGCGGTTGCGACGACGATTGGCGTCAAGAGGCGCGTCGGATTGCGCGCGAGGACGGCTGCCTTGGCGGTCCCGCTGCTCGTGATCGCGGCCGCGGCCGCGCCGGCGGCGGGAGCCCCCACCGCTACGGCGACAATCGCTCCGATCAGCCCGAACCCGGGCTCCTATGTCGTCACGGTAAAAAACACCGGCAGCGAACCGATCGAAAACTACAGCGTGCTGATGGGAGCAGAACCGACCGGCGTCGAGCCGTCGACCTGTCGTACCGGCGTTGTCAGCGGGATCTTCTGCCAAATCGTGGTCCCCGTCGGGGGCGAATCGCAGATGTGCTACTCCGGCCCGGCGGCGATGGAAGTGTGGCTGAATGGCCCCGTTACGCACGTGGTGCCGACCGTGGCGCCGGCAGTCTTTGCGTGTGGGTTGCCAAACTTCACCTGCCGCGTTCCGAAGGTCGCCAACAAGACGCTCACGGCCGCCGAGAACGCGCTCCGCAAGGCGAAATGCACGGTCGGGAAGATCAAGAAGGCGAAGTCCAGCCACGTCAAGAAGGGACGCGTCATCTCATCGAGTCCCCCCGCAGGCAGTGTGTACGCGAGCAGTAAGAAGGTGAACCTCGTCGTTAGCCGAGGGAACCGGTAGCCGTCGAACCGCCCCCGCGGGGTCCACGCAAGGCCGGAAGCCCGCTGGGGTGTCGTCAGGGTCGGGCCGGGGCCGAGCCCGAGACGCCTGCCGGTCAGGGCCGGCAGTTGGAGGTGCTTCTAGCCCTGGTCCATGGGGCATGCCTGTACCGCGAGTACAGGGACGCGATAGCCAACGAGCGGCTTCCCAGCATCAAGGAGAGGAATCAAGAGCTGGCTCGCCGCCTGGCGTTCGCCGGCCTGGTCCCCACGACTATCGCGTGGGAGCTCGGCGTTGGCCGGCGCATCATCGCCGTGACGCCATGTTCTCGTGCCAATCTCGTGCCAGGTGTGTCCTGATTGGGCGGGATTCAACCGGACTCAGCCGGAGGCCGTTTGGCTCTGCCATGCGATAAACCGCTCAACCATGCGGCTGACGGTATATGGGCGGCCTACGTCTGATTTCCGGCTTCGATGGCTCCGGCAAATGGCTGAGCCACCCGCACATCGCCTACCTCAGCCCGGCGGCCTCGAGGGCCTCGTGGCGGTCCAGATAGCCGCCGGCGAAGATCACCATCGCTTTACGGACGCGGAACACCTGAAAGATGCGAAGTTCGAGCTCGGCGCCGGCCTTGGACCTTCCCCAATTGTCGACCACCGCGAACACCGAGTCGCTGCCTTCGATTATCTCCGCGGGCGTGAAACGCCACTCCTCCCAAACCTCCTGGAAGG
>JAOPZQ010000323.1 GCA_025964075.1 Solirubrobacterales bacterium
GCGTTTGCCTCATAACGGGCCCACAACGGGAGGACACAGCATGAGAAGGACGATCCTGCTGGCAGCGGTGGCAGCCGTCTCCGTGCCCGCGTTTGCGCTCGCCGCCGGGGGCAGCGCCAGGCAGAGCGCCCAGGCGCAATGTCGCGCCGAGCGGGCGGCGGTGGGCAGCGCCATCTTCAAGCTGACCTACGGCACGAACCGCAATCGCTCGAATGCGTTCGGCAAGTGCGTGAGCCGGCACGCCAAGACGAACGGGAAGCTCGAGTCGAGCGCCCGCCAGAGCGCCTCACACCAGTGCACCGCCGAGCGCGCCGCCGGTCAGGCGGCGTTCGCCCAGAAGTACGGGACGAACAAGAAGGGCACGAACGCGTTCGGCAAGTGCGTCTCGCAGAAGGCCAAGGCGCTCGCTCACGCGCAGGAGCAGAGCCAGCAGCAGGCGGAGATCAACGCGGCCAAGCAGTGCAAGGCCGAACGGGCCGCCGACCCCGCCGCGTTCGCGCAGAAGTACGGCACCAATCACAACAAGCGCAACGCGTTCGGGAAATGCGTCTCGAAGCTCGCGAAGCAGCAGCACCCGTACGTGATCCCCGGGCCCTGACGGGTCGAGCGGGAGGGGGTGGGCGCCCGCGGCGGCGGGCGCCTACTTCAAGAATCCCTCGTAGTTCCGCATCATCAGCTGCGCCTCGAGCTGCTTCATCGTGTCGAGCGCGACGCCGATCACGATCAGGATCGAGGTGCCGCCGAAGAAGAAGTTGGCGCTGGTCTGGTTGATGAGGATCGTCGGCAGGGCCGCGACGAACGCCAGGAAGATCGCCCCCGGGAAGGTCAGCCGGGCGAGGATGCGGTCGAGGAACTCGGCGGTCGGCCGCCCCGGTCTCACCCCGGGGATGAACCCGCCGTACTTCTTGAGATTCTCGGCCTGGTCGACGGGGTTGAACGTCACCGCCGTGTAGAAGTACGTGAAGAGGACGATGAACACCGTCTCTCCGAGCACGTAGTGCCAGCCCTGAGGGTTGAAGAAATTGGAGATGCTCTGGGCCCAGGGCTTCTGGATGAGCTGGCCGACCGTGGGCGGGAAGGCCATGATCGACGCGGCGAAGATCACCGGGATGACGCCTGCCATGTTGACGCGGAGCGGGAGGTACGTCTGGCCGCCCTGTGTCATCCGGCGGCCGATCACGCGCTTGGCGTACTGGATCGGGATGCGCCGCTGCCCCTCCTGGACGAACACGATGCCGGCGATCACGGCCAGCGCGAGGAACGGCATCATCACGCGGAAGACCTGGTCGGGGTTCGTCCACCACGCCTGGACGCCGTGGGGGAAGCGCGAGACGATCGAGGCGAAGATCATCAGCGAGATCCCGTTGCCGATGCCGCGCTGGGTGATGAGCTCGCCCATCCACATGATCATCACGCAGCCCGCGGTCAGCGAGATCACGATCAGGAACACCTTGGCCAGCGTGAAGTTGACGATCACGTCCTGGCCCGCGCCCTTCTGCAGCGAGCGGAACAGGAACACGTAGCCGATCGACTGAGCGAACGCGAGGCCGACCGTGAGGTAGCGCGTGTACTGCGTGATGCGCGCCTGACCGGCCTCGCCCTCCTTCTGCAGCTTCTCCAGCGACGGCACGACGACCGTCAGCAGCTGCAGGATGATCGACGCCGTGATGTAGGGCATGATCCCCAGCGCGAAGATCGCGATCCGCGACAGCCCGCCGCCGGAGAAGACGTTCAGCAGGTTGAGGATCCCGCCCGAGCCGAACGAGCTCTGGATCGACTTGACGGCGGCGGCGTTGATGCCGGGCGCCGGAATGTGGTCGCCCAGCCGGTAGAGGCCGAGCAGCAGCGCGGTGATCGCAAGCTTCTTGCGGATCTCACCGACCGTGAACGCGTTGAGGATGGTGGCGACCACGGGGTGTTGCCGGCCCTACGACTCGAGGATGACGCAGGTCCCGCCCGCGGCCTCGATGCGCTCTCGCGCGGCGGCGGAGAACCCGTGGGCCTGGACCGTGAGCGGCTTCGTGAGCTCACCCCGCGCGAGCACCTTCACCGGGACGTCCCTCTTCTGCGCGAGGCCGTGGGCCTTCAGCGACTCGGGAGTCACCTCGGCGCCCGACTCGAAGCGCGCCTCGAGGTCCGCGAGGTTCACCGGCTGGGTGTGGGTGCGGAACATCTCGAATGGCATCGACTGCTTCTTGTTCGGCCCGCGGAGCTTGCGCATCCGCATGTTGATCGGGTTCTGCCCGCCCTCGAAGCGGGCCCGGTCCTTGGCGCCCGAGCGCGAGCCGGCGCCCTTGTGGCCGCGGCCTGACGTCTTGCCCATGCCCGAGCCGTGGCCGCGGCCGACGCGCTTGCGCGGCTTGCGCGAGCCGGCGGGCGGCTTCAGCGAGTGGAGGCCGATCTGCTCGCCCATCTATGCGTTCCTCCGCGGGTCGTCCGGACCCGCGTTCTGATTGCGCACCTCGGCGTCCGGCCTCGAGTTATTGACCTTCACCAGGTGGGAGACCGCGTGGACCATGCCACGGATCTGCGGCGTGTCGTTGTGCTCGACGGTGTGGCCGATCCGGCGCAGGCCGAGCGAGCGCAGCGTGTCGCGCTGGCGGCCGTTGGACCCGTTGCGGCTCCGGACCTGGGTGACGCGCAGCGTGCTCACGCCTCGGCCTCCTCCGTCGCGAGCGGCTCGGCGCCGTTCGCCACGGCGGCCTCGACGGGCGCGATCTCCGGCTCGGCGGCGGGCGCCGCCTCGGCCTCGAGCGTCGTGCCGTTCCCGGGCTTCGAGGTCAGCCCGAGCACGCGATCGATCGACAGCCCGCGTAGCTCGGCGACCTCCTCCGGCGTGCGCAGGCCCTGCAGGCCGGCGATCGTCGCCTTGACGAGGTTGATCGGGTTCTGAGTGCCGAGGCTCTTGGAGAGGATGTCGTGGATTCCCGCGAGCTCGAGCACCGCGCGCACGCCGCCGCCGGCGATGACGCCGGTGCCCGGCGACGCGGGCTTGAGGAACACGCGGCCGGCGCCGTAGACGCCGGTCACCTGGTGGGTGATCGTGGAGCCGTGCTTGGGCACGCGGAAGAGGTTCTTCTTCGCGCGCTCGACGCCCTTCTGGATCGCGACGGGGACCTCGTTGGCCTTGCCGTAGCCGACGCCGACGATGTCGCGCTCGTCGCCAACGACCACGAGCGCCGTGAACGAGAACCGCCGGCCGCCCTTGACCACCTTGGCGACACGGTTGATCTCGACGACGCGCTCCTGGAGGTCCAGGCCGTCACCCGAGACTGATCGATCGATGAAGCTCATGAGAAGTCGTCCGAGGGTAGCGGGTCGGTGGCCGCTAGAAGGTAAGCCCGGCCTCGCGGGCGCCGTCGGCCAGGGCCTTGACACGGCCGTGGTACTTGTAGCCGCCGCGGTCGAACACGGCCGTTTCGATCCCGGCCTCCTTGGCCCGCTCGGCCAGCAGCGCGCCGGCGCGCGTGGCCTGCTCCATCGAGCCGAGGCCGCGCAGGGGCTCCTCCGTCCA
>JAOPZQ010000333.1 GCA_025964075.1 Solirubrobacterales bacterium
CACATCCGCGACGACGTGCCACGTCTCCGCAGGCCAGGTAGTCGCTGACCTGCGGCCGCGAGTAGGGCGTCGGCGCAGACGCAGTGCTGCGTACGCTGCGTACGTTCCACGGCTGCTGGCGGTCAGCGGCGCCGGCCACCGATTCCATCGCACGCGCGGCGTACGCTCGCTCGCAAACCAATGCAAATCGCACTTACTTGGAGGACGCCGATGCCGGACACCACCTGCCACATGTCGATCTCGCTCGACGGGTTCGTCGCCGGGCAAGACCAGAGCCGGGAGAATCCGCTCGGGAAGGGCGGCAGGGAGCTCCATGGCTGGCACCTCGGCGACGAACGCGCGAACGACGCCGACGCGACCGCAGAGGGCTGGCTCATGCGACCGCGCGGGGCCTACGTGATGGGCCGCAACATGTTCGGGCCGATCCGCGGCGAGTGGGATGAGGACTGGGATGGATGGTGGGGCTCCGAGCCGCCCTACCACGCGCCGGTCTTCGTGCTCACCCACCACGCTCGCGAGCCGATCGAGATGGAGGGCGGCACGAGCTTCCACTTCGTCACCCAGGGCTTCGAGGCAGCCTACGCGCAGGCGCGTGAGACGGCCGGGGAGGATGGCATCGACATCGCGGGCGGCGCCTCGATCGTCCGCCAGGCGCTCGCCGCCGGAGTGATCGACGAACTCACACTCGACGTAGCCCCCGTCCTGCTCGGGTCCGGCGAGCGGCTGTTCGACGGAGTCGAGTCCCTCGGGTTCGAGCCGGTTGAGGTGCTCCACTCTCCGCTCGCCACGCACATCCGCTACCGGCGGGCGGGGTGAGGAGCCGAACTTCGGTCTGGGGCGGGCCAGATATGAGCGCCAGGCTCTTACTCCGGCGGCACTCATCGACCTCTGGCGAATGAACGTCGAGATCGACGTCCGATCTCTGCTGCCGAGCATTCAGGCACCGACCGTGGTGATCCATCGTCGCGAGGAGGCGATCGATGCGCGCAACGCCGAATATCTGGCCGACGTGATCCCCGACGCGCGGCTGGTCGTCCTGGATGGCGTCGACCACCTTCCCTGGATCGGCGATCAGGACGCTGTGCTCGATGAGATGGAGCAGCTCATCACCGGGGGGCGGGCCGCGGTGTCCTCCGAGCGTGTGCTGACGACGGTGCTGTTCACTGACATCGTCGACTCGACGCTGCAGGCCAGCCGTCTCGGCGACTCGGCGTGGAGACGAGTGCTGGACGCTCACGACACCCATACACAGGCGGTCGTTCGCGACGGTCGCGGCCGGGTGGTCAAGTCGACCGGCGACGGTGTCTTGGCGACGTTCGATAGCCCGAGTCGCGCAATCGAGTCCGCCGTGCGGCTCCGCAGCCAACTCGCCGAGCTCGGCATAGACATTCGCGCGGGCCTTCACACAGGAGAGGTCGAGCGGCGGGGGGACGACGTCGGAGGGCTCGGCGTCCACATCGCAGCCAGGATCGAGGCGCTGGCCGGCGCGGGACAAGTAGTGGTGTCCTCAACGGTGAAGGACCTGTCCGCGGGCTCAGGCTTCGTATTCGAGGACCTGGGGGCTTCGACCCTCAAGGGCGTCGACGGCGAGTGGCGAGTGCATCTGGTCGCTGGTTGACTCCATCGCGCTGACCGCCGCCGGCGCTGCTGAGGCTCAGCCGGCGTCTCTGGAGATCGTCACTCTCGATGAGCGAGTCGCGGGCGCCGCGCCACGTGACTACGCGACGGGGCGGAAGCGCAGGATCGTCGCGGTGCCCGACCGCCTGCTGCTGAGCGGTTCCGGGTCGATCGTGGGCAGGCCCGGTGCCGAGAGGGGGATGCCGTCGCCGAGCAGCACCGGCAGCACGTAGACCAGGATCTCCTCGACGAGCCCCCGCCGCAGGCACTGGCCGGCCACGTCGGCACCGAGAATCTCCAGGTTCTTGCCGCGAGCGCCCCGGCGCGCCGTCGCGACCGCCTCGCCGATGTCGCCGCTCAGGTACGTGACCCCGGGCGCAGGCGACTGCGGCGGCCGATGAGTGAGGACGAACACGGGTCCCGAGAAGGGATAGTCCACGCTGCCCGGCTCCTCGGCCTGCATCCGGTTCCCGACATCGGAGGTGCGCCGGCCGGCCAGCATCGCGCCCGTGGCCGCCGCGATCTCCAGCAAGTCCTCCGCAGCCACGAAGTCGGCAAGCTTGCGACCGGCGCCCCACTCGACCACGTCGCCGGGAGCGGCGATGAAGCCGTCGAGCGACATCGCCCTGTTGACGACCACCTTGCCGTCTGCGGTGTTCGCATCGCCCATCTGCTTCTCGCCGCAAGAGCGTATCCGACGTCAATGGAGCATCGTTCGCCGCGAGCCGTGAGGTGGGTCGGCCCGGCTTCGCTTCTCGGCGAGGGCTGCGCGGTGCCGACACGCGGTTTCGGTCGTTTGCCCCCGGAGCGGTCCGTCGGCGGGTGTGGGGCGCCTTTGAGCTAGGCCTCGGCGGAGCCTCGTGCCGCGCGCCTGACGCGGCTTCGCCCGCCCTTGAGGATCACTTCGCGAGCAGAAGCACGACGAGGATGATCAGCGCGACGAACAGCGCCGAGAGGGCGAGAAGTCGCTGGCGCCAGATGACGCTCGCCTCGTCGATCGACCGAGCTTGCGGCGCCGCGGCCGAGGCGCGGGCTGCGACTCCGTCGCGCGGACGCCCGGAGGGCTGCGCCGGGGCAACGATCGGCGGCGGCGGCCGGCGGAGTCGGGGTGCGCGCAGGTCGGGCAGCGTCACGTCGCGCTCTTGCGGCGTCGGCGTCGGCTGATCCGCTTTCCGGTCGGGCTCCGACACGCCGGCGCGCTCGCGCGCCATCGTCTCCTGCGCCTGCAGCGCCGCATCTCGCTCCCGCGCGATGCTGTCGCGCTCGCGCGCCATCGTCTCCCGCGCCTGCAGCGCCGTGTCTCGCTCGCGCGCGGCGCTGTCGCGCTCGCCGATCGCGATGTCGCGCTCGCGTGCCAGCCTGATCCGCGCGTCCACCGCCGCGTCGCGCTCGCGTGCCAGGCGGTCGCGCTCGACAGCGACCGCGTCGCGCTCCAGGGTGCGCCGCGTGCCGAGCTCGGCGGTCAGCTCCCATTGCCGCGTGGTCTCGTGGACGCGAGCTCGTGCGGTGTCGCGCTCGGCCAGCATCCGGTTGCGCTCGTGCTGGACGTTGTCGCGTTCCGCACGCGCGGCTTCGCGTTCGCTGCCTGCCTCGTCACGTTCGCGGGTCGCCTCGTCGCGAGCCGCGCGTGCGTGGTCGCGTTCGCGTTCGGAACGAGCTGCCGCCCGGTCTCCGGTGCGCCTCGCCTCCTCGAGCGCGGCAAGCGCGTCATCGCGGGATCGCACCGCCTCATCGCGCTCGACACGCAGTTGGCTCGCAGGCGTCTCGTGTTCGTCGGTAGGTGCCGCTGCGGAGCGCCGCGTCCCGGCCGTCGGCCGGCGCGATCGCGCGGATGCCCCTCGCGAGTCGGCTCGCCGTGGCCGCCTACGATGGACCGGGCCCGACGAGGGTGCCGGAAGCGCGACCGTCACGTCGGGAGCGACCGTCAACTCCGCCTGATCCAGCGCGGCTGGATCGGACGAGCAGGGGAAGGCCGCCAGCCACGTTTCGCCCTCCTCGGCGACCCATGGCTTGTGGTCGAGCACGGCCAGCATCCGCTGCTCGGAGCCGCCTGACGATGTCGTCAGCGCGGGGCGCATGAAGCGCCGCCCCCTAACCCCGAACCAGCGACCGCTGACCTCGAGACCGGCCTCTGTGCGCTCGAATCGGTCGACCTCGAAGCTGGCTGGCTCCAGGCCGGTCACGGTGTGCGCTCCCGCTCGTGCACGCGAGGTCCCTACCCGCCATCCGCCAAGAGATGCATCGCCTCGACGGATCGACGAGCGCTTGCGCGATTGACAGATGCCCGCACGGGGTAAGGGGCGCCCATCTCACGAGGCCGACGGCGGCGGATCGCCTGGGCTTTGCTGGGGGGATGTCCTCGCAAATAACCCAGCCGGAGGAAAAACACATGCTCTATGGTCGTTTGCTCGGTGTGACGGCGGCGCTCGCGCTCGTCGGCTCCGTGATCGTCTCGGCGTCGGCGTCGGCCAACCCGATCCGGATGCCGACGGTGAGCGACGAGATCGCCCGGCAGAAGGCGATCGTCGCCGCGCATCAGGCGCTCACGCCGCCGGCGCCGCCGTGCCCGGAGAACGGGATGCTGCCCGAACCGTTCTCGAACTGCGGCCTGCCGGAGGCGCCCGCGACGACGCTTCCGTATCCGACGAACATGGCCTATTGGGGCGGGCACGTGCAGGTGACTCCGAAGGTGTACATCGTGTACTTCGGCTGGGGCGAGCCGGGCGCGTTCCCGACGAGCGACAGGTGCAAGGCGCAGACGCTCAGCGAGGGGGCGCTGACGGCGCGCCTGAAGTGCGATCCCGAAGGCGCGGGCGCGCGGATGGCGGACTTCGTGCAGCAGATGGGCGGCACCGGCTGGGCGGGAGTGAGCACTCAATTCACACAGACCGGCAGCGGCGGCCAGGTCGAACACATCACCAACCCGAGCGACGTGCTCGCGGGGATCTGGGCCGACAACACCAACCCGGCCGACCTGTCCAAGACGTCGGCCGAAGGCGAACCGGGGCCGGCGAACACGTACAGCGACCTGGCCGCCGAGGCGGCGCGCGCGGCGAGGCACTTCCACGTCAAAGACCTCGCGAACGCGAACTTCGTGATCGCGCAGCCGCAGCAGTTCAGCGACCCGAACGCCTACAGCAGCGGCTACTGCGCGTTCCACGACTACACGCAGCCGGGTCTCGAGCACGGGATCTACAACGGCATCACGGCGGGCATCGCCTACACGAACAT
>JAOPZQ010000356.1 GCA_025964075.1 Solirubrobacterales bacterium
GAAATTGAGCACGAGGCCCCCGCCGACCCCGGTGCCGACCGTGAGGACCACGAGATGGCGGACGACGATGCTCGCGCCCTCGGAGGCCTCGGCGAGCGCCGCGACGTTCGCGTCGTTGTCGACGAACACCGGCACGCCGAGGCGTTCCTGGAGCACCTGCCGCAACGGGACGTCGGCGAGTGGGATGTTCACGCTCGAGCGCACCCGGCCGGTGGCCCACTCGACGACCGAGGGCAGGCCGACGCCGACGGCGTCGAGGCGCGGCGTCCGCACGGCCGCGACCGCCTCCTCGAGCGCGTCGATCAGCGCGTCGGACCCGGTCTGCGGCGTCGGCATCACGCGCTTGTCGCCGAGCTCGCCGGCGGTCATCGCGGCCGCCGCGATCTTCGTGCCGCCGACATCGAGGCCGACGACCGCCAGCAGCCGAGGATCGACGCTCATCCTTCGATCCGATACCTCAGAAAGAGGAAATGGTCGTGCTCGTGGATCGACTCGATTGCGAGGGGCGCGAGCTCGTCGAGCGGCGGCCCCGAGGTGATGCCGTGCGCGGCCCCGCCGCCGGCGAGCTTCGGCGCGACGGTGAGAAAGAGCTCGTCGACCACGTTCTCGTGCAGTAGGCCGGAGAACAGCGTCGGGCCGCCCTCGCAGAGGACGGAGCGGATGCCGTGGCGCTGCCGGAGGTCGGCGAGCGCCGCCGCCGCCGTCACGTCGTCCATGCGCGTCACGATCACCGGCGCCTCGCCGGGGGGGTCGGCGAGCGTCGTGGGGCCGTAGACGAAGATCGGCTGCGCGGGGTCCGAGAACAGCGGAGCCTCGAGGGGGAGGTCGCCGCTGCGTGTGACGAGGACCGCCGCGGGGTCGGGCGCGAGGCCCTGACGCTCGCGGTCGGCGCGGCGCACGGGATCGTCGACGAGCCGCCCGTAGCGCTCGACCCGCACGGTGTGCGTGCCGGCCATGATCGCGTCGACGGAGCACCGCAGCCGCGCGAACACCTCGCGGTCCGCGGGACCGCCGAGGCCGCCGGACTTGCCCTCCCAGGTCGCCCGGCCGTCGGCGGAGGCGACGAAGTTGCAGCCGAGCCACGGCCGTCCCTCGGGCGCGCGCTCTCCGAGCCGCAGATCCCCGTAGGCGGCCGCCACGTCGAGCACGGCGGCATCGGGCAGCAGGCGGCGCAGGTCCATCGCGCCCGAAGCCTACGCGGGACCTGGCGGCTCAGGCCGCCCGGGCCAGGACGGCGGCGGCGGGCAGCCACAGCGCGTCGTCGCCGGCGCCGATCCGCGTCGCGTCGCCCGCGGCGACGAGCTCGATCAGCGCGGCCTCGGCCGCGGTCCGGTCGACCTCGCCGAGATGCGGCGTCATGACCGCCGCGATCTCCTGCGTCGAGAGCCCGTCGGGGAACGCGCGGAGCACCTCTTCGACGTCTTCGGCAGCCGGGCGGCGCGCGAGCGCCGGGTCGAGGTTCGCGATGACGACGTCGTAGGCCTCGACCGGCTGGAAGCCGCCCGCCTCGACGCGCCGGCCGTCGCGCTCGAAGACGAGCGACGGGGCCGTGAAGCGCACACGTCCGTCGGTGTTCGCGGTCTTCCCCTGCGCCTCGGTCGCTCCACCGGCGGCGCTGCGGGTGAGCTCGCGGTCGGCCTGATAGGCCGCCTCGACCTCCGGGTCGCCGAGCGCGGCGACGATGCCCGGCACGTCGATGTCCGCGACGCCGCTCAGCGCCTGCGCGATCGCGTCGTCCTCGTCGAGGACGAGCGGCGTCGTGAACCAGGCGAGCTGGAGCGCACGCAGCGCCGCCCACTCCCGGCCGGGGTGGCGCAGCCGCGTCGCGACGATCGCCCGGCACGCGCGGCCCGTGGCGACCATGCGGGGCCGCGGCTCGGTGCCGAACGGCATCCCGAAGCGGCGGCCGAACGTGAGGTAGCCGGCCGTCGCTCGCGCCGGGTTGTAGCCCCGGCGGACGTACTGCTCCGCGTCCTCGGTCAGCCCGATCGTGACGAGACGCCAGTCGAGCCCGTCGCCGTAGCGCCAGCGCAAGACGGCGAGAGCAGGACTCGCGGAGTAGGCCCAGGGACAGCCGGGATCGGTGAAGAGGGTGACGGAAAGGGGCATGCCGTCATAGTTGCACAGGCAAGGACTGGGCCGATGCTAGCCGCGCGCGAGGCCGTCGATGGCGGCGGCGAGCTGGTCCGGCCCGCAGATCGGCGTCAGGGCGAACGTCGTCACTCCGCCCGCGGCGAACTCGTCGAGGCGCGCCTTCTGCGCAGCCCACGGGCCGAAGATGAAGATCTCGCGCAGCAGGTCCTCCGGCGCCTTCTCGACCGCGAGCTTTCGGTCGCCGGCGCGCCACGCGTCGACCATCGGGTCGAGCCGGTCGCCCCAGCCCAGTCCGCGGAAGAACGCCTCGTAGACGGGCACAGTGCCGTAGGCGGCGAAGAGGTGCCGGGCGAACGGCAGACCCTCGTCCACCTCGGCCGGGATGCAGAAGAACCGGCAGACGACCTCGGTCGACCCCGGCTCGCGGCCGCCGGCCGCCTCGCCGGCGCGGATCTGCTCGACGACGTGCGCGAGCGAGCCGATCGGCGTGAAGTTGATCATCGTGCCGTCGGCGACCTCGCCGCCGAGGCGGAGCATGCGGTCGCGCAGCGCGGCGACGTGGATCGGCACCGGTGTCGCGGGCGCCTGCTCGAGCTTGAAGCCGCCGGGCCCGCGCTCGCCCGCCAGGACCGGCCGCAGCGCCGCCACCGCCTCGCGCACGCGCGTCAGCGGCTTCGCGAACGGCACGCCGTTCCAGCGCTCGACGATCACGTCCGAGGAGGACCCGAGCCCGAGGACGAAGCGGCCGCGGCTCGCGTCCTGCAGCGCCGCGGCGGTCTGGGCGAGCACGGGCACACCCCGCGTGTAGGGGTTGACGACGCCGGTCGCCAGGCGCAGGCGCTCGGTCCACGCAGCGGCGAGGACCAGCGGCGTGAAGCCGTCGTAGCCCGTCGCCTCACCCGACCACAGGTCGTCGTAGCCGCGGGCCTCCGCCTGCTCGAAGAACGGCCGGTGGTCGGCGAGCGACACACCGGCGAACGGAACCGTCAGGCCCCAGCGCAACTCAGGCACGGCCGCCTCCTCGGACACGGCGCGGCAGGCTATCGCAAGGCGCTCCCCCTCCGTATAGAGTCCGGCCGAGGAGGAGATGGACTTCTCGAAGCTCCAGCGAGGGGAGATCGTGGCCGTGCTCGGCGGGCTGCTGCTCGCCGTCGCGGTGTTCCTCCCGTGGTACAAGCTGGGCAACCGGTTCGCGACGCTGAACGGCCACCGCGGCGCCGGCGCGCACCTCTCGGCCTGGCAGTCGCTCACCATCATCCGGATCCTCCTGCTCCTCGCGGCGGTCGCGCCGCTCGTCCTCGCCTACATCGTCGTGCGCGAGCACCCCCTCTCGTGGCCCCGCGGCGAGGTCACCGCGATCGTCGCGATCACCGCGATCACGCTCATCTTCGTGCGCGGGATCATCATCAAGCCGGGCACTCCCTCGGGCGAGGTCAGCATCGACTACGGCTGGTTCGTCGCGCTCGTCGCGGGTATCGTCCTCCTCGTGGGTGCGGTTATCCATCGGTCGCAGTTCGATACGGTGCGAAAGCCCCCCGGCGTTCTCTAGACATGCCCGACGACAACACGTTCGCCGCTCCGGTCCGCGACCGGACCCGGCCCGACCGCAACCTCGCGCTCGAGCTCGTGCGCGTGACCGAGGCCGCCGCGCTCGCCGCGGCGCGGCTCGTCGGCAGCGGCGACAAGGAGGCGGCGGACCAGGCCGCGGTGGACGCGATGCGCCACGTGCTCGACGGCGTCCCGATGGACGGCGTCGTCGTGATCGGCGAGGGCGAGAAGGACGAGGCGCCGATGCTCTTCAACGGTGAGGAGATCGGCGACGGCTCCCCGCCCAAGGTGGACATCGCGGTGGACCCGCTCGAGGGCACCCGCCTCACCGCGCTGGGGATGCCGAGCGCGATCTCGGTGATCGCGCTCTCCGAGCGCGGGACGATGTTCGACCCCGGGCCGTGCGTGTACATGGAGAAGATCGCGGGCGGCCCGGAGATCGCCGACGTGCTCGACCTCGACCGGCCGCTCGGCGAGACGCTGCGCCTCGTCGCCGAGCGGAAGGGCACCGACATCCGCGACGTCATGGTCGTGATGCTCGACCGTCCGCGCCACGAGGAAGCGATGAAGGAGATCCGCGACGCCGGCGGCCGCGTCCGCCTGATCACCGACGGCGACGTCTCCGCGGCGATGCTCGCGGTCTCCGACAACTCGCCCGTCGACCTGCTCTGGGGGATCGGCGGAACGCCGGAGGGCGTGATCGCCGCCGCGGCGATCAAGGCGATCGGGGGCGCGATCCTCGGCCGGCTGTGGCCGCGGGACGACGAGGAGCGCCAGGCGGCGCTCGACGCCGGCTACGACCTCGAGCGCGTCCTCACGGCGGACGACCTCGTCTCCGGCGACGACGTCTTCTTCTCCGCGACGGGCGTCACCGACGGCGACGTGCTCCAGGGCGTCCGCTACCGCGGGCGCGGGGCGACCACGGAGTCGCTCGTGATGCGCACGCGCTCGGGAACCGTGCGCCGCGTCTCCGCCCGCCACGACCGCGACAAGCTGCGGGCGCTCATCGGCGAAGACTTCTACGGCTGAGCGCCCTCGTCTTCGATCGGCGGGTTCGGCACCTCGTCGATGCCGGCGAACCGCCCGACTCGGGATTCGGCGAGGTCGAGCCGCCGCAGCGAGCGCAGGAACCCGTGCGTGACGATCACGTGGATCCGCGACTGCGTGTTCGTGTAGATGAAGCGCGAGAGCCGATGGGCGACCGCGGGATAGAAGTTGGCGACCTCGACCGCGACGTGCAGGCGCTCGTAGCCCGGCCGCTCCGGATCGGGGCCCAGCCGCTGGACGTCGATCTGGAGGTGACCGCAGCCGCGCCGCGCGACGAGGATGCCGTCCTCGATCGGCCAGCGCACGATGCCCCGCCGATGGTCCATCGCGTACTCCGGCGCCTGGAAGCGCAGCAGGCGCAGGGCGGGGAAGAGCAGGGCGACCGTCCGCGTCGTCTCCGTGTAGTAGACGCGGATCAGCCCGAGCGTCGCACGGGTGAGGAAGAGCCAGTAGGTCCGCGCGATCCGCTCGAGGCCCTCGGGCGACCACAGGCGCTCGAGCTCGGCCGCGGGCAGCACGAGCTTCGCCGCCTGCACCGAGCGCACGGCGCCGTTGTCGTCGATCGTCGTCGACTGGGGTGGATCGTCGATGACCGTGTGCGCGGGACTCGGGCGACGGCTGGCCGCGACCCGCGCCGCGATCGCGACCCCGAACCCGGCGAGGACCCAAGCGATCATCGCTCGGACGATAGTCAAAGAGCGATGAGAGGCACGACGAACCCCGCGGGCGCCTCGCCGTCGCCGGGCGGGAGCATGGCCAGGGCGTCGGCGCCGACCATCGAGCTGAGGACGTGCGAGCCCTGCGGGCCGTTGGGCGTCGCGAGCAGGCGCCCGTCGCGCCGCTCGAGCCGGACGCGGAGCGCCTGCTCCCGGTTGTGCCGGCGGACCGGCACCGCGAGCTCGGCCTCGCCGCGCGCCGCGTCGTCCGTCCCGCCCTGGAGCGCGAGCAGCGCCGGCCGCGCGAACAGCGTGTAGGTCACGAGCGCCGAGACGGGGTTGCCGGGCAGGCCGAAGACGAGCCGCGCATCCCGGCGGCCGAACCACGTCGGCTTGCCGGGCTGGAGCTGGACGCCCCAGAAGCGCTCCTCGACGCCGAGCTCCGCCAGCGCCGGTCGCACGTGGTCGTGCGGGCCGACCGAGACGCCACCGGAGAGCAGGAGGACGTCGGAGCGCTCGAGCGCGGCGCTCAGCGCGGCCCGCGTCGCCTCTCGCGCGTCGGAGACGCGCTCGGCGCCCAGGACCTCCGCGCCGGCGACGGTGGCGAGACCGGCCAGCGCCACGGCGTTGGAGTTGTGGATCTCGCCGGGCCCGAGCTCGGCGCCCGGCGGGCGGAGCTCGTCGCCGGTGGACAGGACGGTCACGCGCGGCCGCCGGCCGCAGGTCACGGTCGCCGCCCCGGCGCTCACCGCGACCCCGAGCTCCGCCGGTGCCAGCCGGATGCCGGCCTCGAGCACCACGGCGCCGGCGCGCAGGTCCTCGCCGGGCAGGCGAACGTGGCGCCCGGGCGCCACCGGCGCCTCCACGGTCACGTGGTCCCCGTCGTCGCGCGCCTCCTCCACCGGCACGACCCCGTCGGCGCCGGCGGGCATCGCGGCGCCCGTGGAGATGCGCACGGCGGTGCCGTCCGCCACCGTCTCGCCGGCGGGATGGCCGGCGCGCGACTCGCCGACGATCCGCAGGCGGCGTCCCGCGGGGCCGGCGGTCACGGCGAAGCCGTCCATCGCGGAGTTGGGGAAGCGCGGGACGTCGCCGGCCGCTCGCACCGGGGCGGTGAGTACGCGGCCGAGGGCGCGCTCGACCGGCACCTCTTCAGTGCCGAGAGGTTCCACTGTGTCCAGCACGAGCCTCGTCGCTTGGACAACTTGGAGCAGGTTTGCCGTCAATTGGGTGGTTTTCGGTCGGTTTCCTTGCTGGCCGTCGGGCGCTGGTGGTAAGAACATCAAGATGCCAGGCTCGCACCCGCCTCGGCGCCGTCGTGCTCGCCCGGTGGTTGATGCGCCCGTGCACGCCCTGGTGACGGGGGCCCAATCGATCGCCAAAGGCTGGCTGCTGGCACTCCTCGAGATGGCCCCGCTCGGCCAGGCCGAGGCGGTGCCGGTCGCGGACTTCGCCGCGGGAGCGCCCGCGCTGTGCGCCGCCGTGGCTCGGGCTCTGTCCTCCGACCACGAGCTCGCTCGGCTCGAGCCCGGGGGCGATCTCGTGCCGCTCGCGGTGAGCGCCGCCCGGCTCGCCGGCGCGGTGACGCCGACCGAATCGCTTGCCGCCGTGGAGGCGCTGCGCGAGGTGATGTGGTCGGCGGTGCGAAGCGAGCTGGATCACGACCCTGAGCCCGACCTCGTCGCCGATGTCGCCGAGCGCCTGCAGCGCGTCTCGGCGGTCGTGGCGTCCGCGGCGGTCGGCGCGGCGGCGGGCGAGCGGACTACGGAGGACCGCCCTACTGGTGAGGCGCCGGTCGCGCCCGCCCCCGACGGCGAGGAGACCGAGTGGCGCCAGGCGCTGGCCGAGCAGCTCGAGGCGGCCGGACGGGCCGGCGAGCCGCTCGCCCTCCTGCTCGTCGAGATCGACGACGCGGAGCGTCTCCGCGCGGCCGGAGCCGGCACGACGCTCGCGCGCGTCGTGCGCGCGATCCGGGGCGAGGTGCGCCGCCCCGACGTCATCGCGCTCGAGGAGGACGGCCGCGTCTGGATCATCGCCCCGGGCATGCCCCGGCAGGGCGGCGCCAACCTCGCACGGCGGGTCCTCGCGGCGGTCGGGACGGTGGAGCACCGCCGCGTCCCGCTGATGGCGACGCTCGGCGTCGCGGTCTCCCCCGACGACGGCCGCGACACCGCCACGCTCGCCGCGGCCGCGGAGCAGGACCTGCTCACCGCACAGGCCGACAACGTGCGGATGGCCGCGAGCGACGCCGGCGACGAGCCGCCGCGACCGGACCTCCGTCCCGTCACCTAAGGCGTCTGCGCGTGGCCGCCGCGGAGGGCGAGCTCGCCGATCGTCTCGGTCGCGGCGATGCCGAGCGCCTGCGCGGTGGCCTGCGTGAGGTCCCACTCCGCGCCGTTCGCGAACGGCCCACGATCGATCACCGGGACCGCGATCGTGTGCCCGTTGAAGAGGATCGAGACCTGCGTGCCGCACGGGAGCGCGCGATGAGCCACGCCGAGCGTCTGGTGCGTGAGCTGGACGCCGCACGCCGTCGTCTTGCCGTAGAAGCCGGGGCCGTACCAGGTGGCGGTGGCGGAGTGGTAGACGGTGACCGTGAGGACGGGCGGCGTGCCGACGGAGGCCGCGCTGCCGCTCAGCACGACCGCGCGCGCCTGGTAGCGGCCGATATGGGCGGCGCGCCACCGGGCGACGAACGAGCCGTCGGCGCCGACCGTCGTCTGAGCCACGGTCGCCCAGGCGCGGGCCGCGGTGAGGACCTGGACGGCGACGGCTCGACCGGCGCCGCCGGGGACCGTCCCGTGGAAGCGCTCGACCGTCTTGACGAGCGCGCCGGTGCG
>JAOPZQ010000403.1 GCA_025964075.1 Solirubrobacterales bacterium
CCGCCGCCGGCGACGAGCTCGCGCGTGGCCAGCGAGGCCGCCGACCCCGGGCACGACGCGCCGCACGTCGCGGTGCGCACGTCCGACGCGCCACCGCCACCGGCCAGGCTTCTGTTCCCCGACGACCCGTAGCCGGTATGGCCTCCGGCTCCCCCGCCGTTCCACCCGCCGGACGGCGTGCCGTTGCCGGCCACCTCCACGTACAGCGTGCCGTTCGCGGGCACCGCGATGTCACCGGCGACGTCGGCGCCGAAGGCGCCCGGGCTACCGAGCACGCTGCCGGAGTAGGTGAACGTGGACCCCGCTCCACCGACGGCGTCGGCATGCACCTTCGTGACGCCGGCCGGCAGCTGCAGCGTCTGCTCCTGCCCCACCGAGCCGAAGGTGCACGTCACGAGCTCGCCGCTCGCCGTGCACGGATCAGCGGCCGCCGCGCTCGATCCGACCGCGACCGCGCATAGCGCAGCCGCAAAGAAGAGAACCGCCTGCCCCCGTCGCGCCATCCTTGACCGTCGCCCTCGTTTAGCTGGACCGGCGACCGAAGACCCGCCGTGGCCCCTGACTATCGCGAAAGCGGCGCCCGGAAGTCAAGGACCCCGCACCTCGACGACTCACCCGACCGGTGGCGCTCCGGCGACGAGCGCTCCGGCGATCACCGGAACGAGGAGTCGCTCGAGCTCGCTCGCGGTCTTGCCTTCGAGCTCGTTCTGCATGCTGCTGGTACCGAGGACGTGGAGGATGCCGGTGGCGCATCTCGTCCGAAAGCACAGGTCGTGGTCGGGGACGTCGGGCAGCACGCGACGCAAATGGCATGAGAGCTCGTCGCGGGAGCGGGCGGTGGTCGCGGTGGCCCACTCCCGCAGCTCATCCGGGGGATCGCTGCCGGCGCGGGCGGCGATGCGCATGAGCGCTCGTCCTTCGCTCGGTGGTCCGATGAGGGCCGCGATCACCGGCCGCGTCCAGGCGGCCACGATCTCGTCGAGGGCGGCATCGTCGGCGAGCTCGCGCAGCTGGCGACCCTGCTCGTCGATGATCGTCTCCATCGCCTCGGTGATGGCCGCTCGGTAGAGCGCCTTGGTGCAGCCGAAGTGGTAGTTGACCGCGGCGACGTTGACCCGAGCGGCGTCGGTGATGTCGCGCAGCCTGATCGCGTCCTCGCCGCGCTCGGCCAAGAGCTCGCGTGTCGCCTCCAGCAGGCGCTGGCGCGTCCGCTCGCCGAGCTCACGGCGCCCGTCCGTCTTTTGCGATGCGCCTGCCTTCCCGGTCGCGGACACGAAACTATTGAAGCATTTGCTTGACAAAAACGCAAGCTGTGAGAACCTCAAGCAAGCATTTGATTTGTTAGCGGATACCCGACTGTGCACTCAACCATCCTCGGAGAAGCGCTCGCCGCCACACGTGCGGTTCTGGACGCAAGCCCCGTCGCCGAACCGGTCCCCGCGTTAACCCGATGATCTGCATCGCGGTTCTCGACGATCACCCCGCGGTCCGCGCGGGCCTGGAGGCGATCCTGGCGCCGCAGGCCGACCTGCAACTGGTCGGGTTCGCCGCCGGCGAGCACGAGCTGTGGGCGCTGCTCGAGCGCACGCGCCCAACCGTCGTCGTCCTCGATCTCCACCACCCCGGACGCGACGGGCTGGCGCTCTCCCTGCAGATCAAGCGCCAGCCCGACCCGCCGGCCGTCGTCCTCTACTCGGCCTACACGCCCGCCGACCTGATGGTCGCGGCGGCCGTCGCCGGCGCCGACGCGACCGTCAGCAAGTCGAGCGACGCCGCCACCCTGGTCGAAGCGATCCGGGCGGTGGCGCGCAACCCACGCACGATCCCGCCGATCACGCCGCGGATGAAAGCGGACGCGGCGGCAAGGCTCGATCCCGCCGACCACGCGATCCTCGCGATGCGGGTCGCCGGCGACTCCCCCGTCGAGATCGCCGCGACGCTCGGCGTCCCCGACGCCGCGATCGCGCGCCGCATCGCCGCCATCGTCGCCGCACTCGAACCGATCCGCAGCGCGGCCTGAGGCGACTGGCGATGACCCCACCGCGCTTCGGCACCTTCCTCATCCCCGATGCCCAGCGACCCGAGCTGACCGTCGAAGCGGCGGTCACCGCCGAGCGGCTGGGGCTCGACCTGATCGGGGTGCAGGACCATCCCTACCAGCGCCGCTTCCTGGACACGCTGTCGCTGCTGGCGTTCATCGCCGCCCGCACCGAGCGCATCGCCCTCGTGCCCGACGTCGCGAACCTGCCGCTGCGGCCGCCCGCGGTGCTCGCCAAGGCGGCGGCCACGATCGACGTGCTCTCGGGCGGACGGTTCGAGCTCGGGCTCGGCGCCGGCGGGTTCTTCGATGCCATCCACGCGATGGGCGGACCGCGGCGCACCCCCGGGGAATCCGTCGACGCGCTCGAAGAGGCCATCGCGGTGATCCGTCTGATGTGGGGCGAAGAGCAGCCGGTGACGTTCGAGGGCCGGTACTACCGAGTGAAGGGCCTCAAGCCGGGGCCGCCGCCCGCGCACCCGATCGGCATCTGGCTCGGCGCCTACCGCCCTCGCATGCTCCGCCTCACCGGCCGTCTCGCGGACGGGTGGCTGCCGAGCCTGCCGCGCCTCCCGCTGGACGACGTCCTCGCGAGCCAGCAGGCGGTCGACGAGGCGGCGCACGCCGCAGGCCGCGACCCCGCGTCGATCCGCCGGATCGCGAACCTCGGCGGTCAGATCACCACCGGCGGCTCCGAGGGGTTCCTCCGCGGACCGGCGCGCCAGTGGGTCGACGAGTTGCGCCGCCTGCACGAGGACTACCGCTTCGACACCTTCATCTTCTGGGGCGAAGGGGACCAGGACGACCAGATGCGGCGCTTCGCCGAGGACGTCGTCCCCGCCGCGCGCGAGCAGAACTGAGCCTGCTCAGGCCGGGAAGGTTCGGGACGAGTCCACCGAACCCGCATCGACCTTGGCCGCGAGCACGAGGTGGGAGGCGAGCGCCGCGGAGGTCGCGAGCGGGGCTTTTCGAGAAAGGCCGAAGATGTCGCATCCGCGAGCCCCGTCGGCCGTGCTCATTACCGCCGGATGTCCCGGTTACCCGGCACGCAACCCGGTGAACGCGCCGCGGTAGAAGAGGAGCGGCGCCACGTGGTCGTCGGGATGGTCGACGGAGAGGACGCGGCCGATCACGATCTGGTGATCGCCGCCGTCCGCGACCTCATGGACGGCGCACTCGACGGTCGCAAGCGCGTCCGCGAGCAGGGGTGCGCCGGTCAGCCCGGCGCGCGTCTCGACGCCTGCCCATCGATCCCCGTTGCCGCGGCGACCGAAGCGCTGGGCGAGTGGGCCTTGGCCTTCGTGCAGCACGTTGACGGCGAAATGCCCGACATCGAGCAGCGTCACGAGCGTCGCCGACCGGTCGCGGACGCAAACGAGGGTCAGCGGTGGATCGAGGGACACCGAGGAGACGGCGTTGGCGGTGATGCCAAACCGCGCCCCGTCACCCGCCGCCGCGGTCACCACGGTCACGCCCGTCGCGAAGTGGCTCATGGCGGCCCGAAGCTGCCACGCGGCGACCGGCGTCGCGGCGCTGCCGATCCTCACCCCGGGGCGCCCTCGGCAGCCAACGGGCGACGGTCGCTTGCCTCGTCGGGATGGATCCAGAGTGCCGTCGTCGCCGTCTCGACGCGGACCGCGCGCGGCGGTGCCTCCGGCGAGCCGGAGAGCAGCTCGAGGTCGCGTGCGCTCAGCGACCGATACCGCTCGAGCGCCACGCCGCCATCGAGTGGGCGTTCGTCGACGAACGCGAGGTCGGGAGCGACGGCCTCGATCGCCGCACGGTGCGTCGCAGGGGGACGCCACCCGGGCACGACCCGGTCGCCCGCTGGGCCCCGAAGGATCAGCGTCGGGAAGCTGTAGCGAAGCCGATTCCCGTGGCGCGTGGCAGCTCCCGGATGCGGACCGGGGCCGGTCAGACCGTGGACCTCGGGGCGCGGGCGGCGGGTTTCGTCCCAGTCGACGGCGAGCGAGCGCGCGACGGCGCCGCCCGCGCGGTCGGCCAGCAGCCGGTCGAGATCGAGTCCCGGGACGCCGGCCAACGCCTCGGCGATCCGATCGGTCGTGTCGGCCGGACGGCCGGCGACGAACACCGCCTCGCGCAGGCGGCGCAGCACGGCCTCGGCGACCGCCGGACCCTGCTGCTCGGCCGCCCGGGCCGCCTGGGCCGCCGGCCGGGTCGAGTGATGGATCCACTCCAGCCGCTCTGTGATCGGAGCACCCGTGTGGGCCGCGACCTCGAGCCAGCGCGCGCGGAAGTCCTCGGCCGAGGCAACCGGGTCGGCGCCCGGATGCGTCCGCTCGAGCGCATCGATCTGCACCCCCAGCACCCGCCGCCAGCGCAGGCGATCGCCGTAGCGGTGGCGAAGCCACCGCAGCGTCGGCTCGCTGCTCCACGACCACACGCAGCCCGGGTCGGTGAACTCGATCACCGTGACCACACCGGCGCCACCCTGCTCGCTCGACGTCATGTCTGTCGCTATCCGAGGACCCGCAGGCCGCCGCCGGACCGTCCGAGCGCGGCGCGCCCGAGTCCGCCGAGCACCATGTCGCTCTGCGGGGTGTGAACGCGGCCCGTGAGACCGTCGCGGTGATGGCGTTCGAGCGGGTTCGTCCGGCTGAGCCCCGGGTTGCCGGTGAGCCGGAGCGCGATCTCGGTGACCTGCGTCGTGTTCGCCGTTGCGATGTGCTTGACGAGCGGGGCCCGGTCGGCGGCGCCCTCGACGCCCGCGTCGACATCGCGGGTCACGTCGCGCAGGAGCGTGTGACTGACCTCGAGGAGCGCCTCGATCTCCCCGACCGCCTGCTGGAAGTGCGGCAGCGACGCGAGCGGGGCCCCGAGGTTCGTCGGGGTGCGCTCGTTGAGATAGCCGACGAGCCAGTCGCGGGCGGCGACGGCGATCCCCGTGTAGTTCGCGGCCATCAGCAGGGTGGCCCACGCCAGGCCGTCGCGGCGGTCCTCCTGCTTCCACTCCGCCGGGGCGCGCACGTCGACCGCATGGTCGAGCGGGATCTCGACGCCCTCGAGGATCACGTCGTGGGTTCCCGACGCGCGGAGGCCCAGGTGGTCCCACGTGTCCTCGACGCGGTAGCCCGGGGTCCCTCGCTCGACGAGGAACGTCCCGACGAGCGGCTCGTCGTCGTCGGTCGCCGCCCATACCGCCAGCCACCGCAGCGCCGGGATCCCCGTGCAGTAGATCTTGTGACCGCGCAGGCGCCAGCCCGCCTCCCCGGGTCGACGCTCCGCGATCGTGCCGGGCAGACCGCCACGCGCCGGGGTACCGAGATCCGGCTCGACGCGGAGCGCGTTGATGAGGTCACCGTCCCTGACCGCGGAGTGCTGGACGCGGTCGCGCACCGCGGCCGGCCAGCGGCGTTCCGCGCGCGCGAGCTCCGCCTGGAAGATGAGCTGCCAGATGAGCACCAGCCCGACGGAGGGATCCGCGGCGCCGACGCGCTCGACGATCCCGGCCGAGGTGGCGAGGCCGGCGCCCGCGCCGCCCAACGCGCGCGGCACGGTCAGCGGCACGAGGCCGAGCGGACGCAGATCCTCGAACGCGTCGTGCGGGAACGAGCCGTGGCGGTCGTGCTCGGACGCGCGCTGGGCGATCGTCGCGAGGACGTCGTCCAGCCGCTGCTCCCACGCGGCGACGCCGGGCCTCGCGATCGCGTCGAGTGTCGTGCTCATGTCAGTGCCTCCTGGATTCGGACGGCGGCGTCGAGCTGCTCGTCGAACGGCACGCCGCGCTGGGTCTGGTTGACGCAGACGTCGCCGACTCCCAGCGCCTCGAGTCGCTCGAGGTCCTCGACGATCTGCTCGACCGAGCCGCTGGCGGGGATCCGCTCGCCGTCGAGCGGACGGTCGGTGACGACGGTGTGTGCCCGCAGGTGGATCGGCAGGCGCGCCCGGCCGGCGTCGTCGGCCAGGCGCCCGAGGAACCGGAGCTGCTCCTCGAGCCCGTCCCAGCGCGACTCGGCGGAGACGACGGGAAGCCACCCGTCGGTGAAGCGGATCGCACGCTTCGCTCCCGCCTCGGTCATCGTCCCGGCGTAGATCGGAACGCCGCCGTCGCGGACGGGCTTGGGCCCGAGGTAGGACGGTGGGATCTCGTAGAACCGCACTGCGAAGCTCACCGGGTCGGGTTGCCACATCGCGCGCATCGCCGCGATGTGCTCCTCGAAGCCCGCCCCCTTGCGCTTGGCGGGCACGTGGGTGGCGGCGAACTCCTCGGCCATCCACCCCTGCCCCACGCCGAACCGGAAGCGTCCGCCCGAGAGGCGGTCGAGCGTCGCGGCGCGCCGCGCGAGGATCACCGGCGACTGGAAGAGCACGCACACGACCGCGCTGATGAGCTCGACGCGCTCGGTCACCGCGGCGACCGCCGCCAGCGTCTCGAGCGTGTCGAACAGCGAGACCTGGTGCGGGGGCGGCGTGCCCTCGACGCCGCCCGCGAGGAGGACCGGCGCGACCGGCCACACGACCCGCTCGGTCGCGGAGACCGAGCGCAGGCCGGCCGCGTCGGCCGCCCGGGCGGCGCCGAGGATCCCCTCCGGCGTGGCGGCTGCCGTGGTGTGCGGGA
>JAOPZQ010000424.1 GCA_025964075.1 Solirubrobacterales bacterium
TCGCCGCCGGACTCGGCCGCCGCCTCGCCCGCGGGCGCTGCCTCGCCCTCGCCCACGAGCCCGGTCTCCTCCTCGATCTCGTCGGTCGGCTCGACCTCGAGGCGGGGCGGGGTGCAGGTGACGAGGACGGTCTCGGGCTCGTCGACCAGCGTCACGCCGGACGGCGCGATCAGATCGGCGAGCGTCAGCGTGTCGTTGACCTCCATGCCGGAGACGTCGAGCTGGAGGCCGTCGGGGATGTCGCCGGGAAGGGCCTCGACCGTGACGTCGCGGTTGACCTGCTCGATCACGCCGCCCTCCTTGGCCCCGGGCGCGTCGTCGAACCCGACGAGCTCGACCACGACCGTGGTCTGGATCGCCACGTCCATCCGGACGCGCAGGAGGTCGACGTGCACGGGCTCGCCGTTCACCGGATGCCGCTGCGTGTCCTTGAGGAGGACCGGAATCGTCGTGCCGTCGAGATCGAGGTCGACGATCTGCCCGGCGTGCGCGAGCACGCGGCGCAGGGTGAGCACCTCGATCTGGAGCGCGACGGGGTCCTCGCCGCCGCCGTAGACGACGCCGGGGATCTGCCCGGCGCGGCGCAGGCGGCGCGCCTCGCGCGAGCCGTCGACGTCGCGGAGGGAGGCGGGAAGCTTGGTGGTGGCGGTGGCCATGAGCGCCGACGGACGCTAGCAAAGCCGCCGCGATCGCTACGCTTCAGAGGCCATGGGGATGGATCCTCAGCTCGTCCTGCTGGCAGGTGTCCTGCACCTTCTGATGCTCGTGCTCGCGTGCGTGCTGCTGATCGGAGCCGTTCGCGCGAAGCCGGCCGCGGCCTGGCAGGAACGCCCACCCGACGAGGGCGACGACGGCGGCAGCGATCGCCTCCGACCCACGCCGCCCACCCGTCCCCGCGGCGGCATCCCGATTCCGCTCCCGGATGCCGTGCCCGCGCGCGTGCGCCTGCGCGAGCCCGCACGTCTCGCCGACCTGCTGCCCGGTCGCGAGCGCCGTCCCGCCCGCGAGCCCGAGCGGGCTCCGGCGCGGCAACTCTGAATTCAGGAGCATTGACAGGCGGAACCGCGGCGACGTAGGATCGGCGCGAGGGCGGTCCAGCGAGACCTCGGATCACGCATGGACCGCATCGAAGGGGGCACCGCATGGTCGCGCGCCGGATGAACCGCCTCGGAGGCATTCTGGGGGCAGTGCTCGTCGCGTCCGCGCTCGGCGCCGGTGCGGCGCGGGCCGTGACGCCGTACACGGACATCGCCTCCGGGGGCCCGCTGACGCACGTCTACGTCGGCAACGAGCTCAGCTGCCAGATCTCCTATGCGGGCGATGCGGCCTTCGAGCTCTACCCGTCCCGGAACGTGCCCGGCGACTGCGGCACGCTCGTGTCGCTCGACGGCGTGCTCTACGCCCCCGACTTCACGGGCCACGGCAGCTCGGCCGCCAGCGGCGTCGGCGTGACCACGGCGTTCACCCCGGAGAGCCAGACCGCGGTCACCGGCACCGGGACGGCGGCGAGCCCGTTCCGCGTGACGACCGTCGTGCGGCTCGGCGCGACCGGCGTGCAGATCACCCAGATCGACTCCTACGTCGCCGGTCAGGAGTCCTACCGCACCGACGTCACCGTGCAGAACACCGGCGCGGCGCCGAAGCACCTCCTCGTCTACCGCGCGGGCGACTGCTACCTGCAGGGGTCGGACGTCGGGTTCGGCTTCACCGAGGCGCCGAGCGCGGTCGGCTGCTCGAAGAACGCGAACAACCAGCCGGCCGGCCGGATCGAGGAGTGGTTCCCGATCACCGGCGGCAACCACTACTACCAGGCCGGGTTCAGCGAGGTCTGGCGGGCGATCGCGGCTCAGACGGAGCTGCCGAACACCTGCCGCTGCACCGAGTCGATCGACCAGGGCGCCGCCATCAGCTGGGCGCTCGACGTCCCCGCCGGCGGCAGCAGGACGGTCGCCCACTACACGCGCTTCTCGCCCTCGGGCACGATCGGCCAGCCGCCGTCGGTGGCGCCACCCGGCAGCTCGGGAGGAGGAGATCCCAACAACAGCGTCACGCCCGGCCAGGTGTTCTCGCTGCCGTCCAATCACCGCTGCATCAGCAAGCGGAACTTCCGCATCCGCCTCAAGCGGCCGAACGGGGTGACGCTGATCTCCGCCATCGTCAAGGTGAACGGCCGCCAGGTCACGGTGACGATCCGCAAGGTGGGGCGCTTCCGGACGATCAGCGGTCGGGCCCTGACGGTAAAGCGGCTGACGGCCCAGGTCGACCTTCGGGGCCTCCCCCGAGGGACCTTCAGGGTGGAGATCCGAGCGGCGACGGCGACGCTGAAGATCCTCAAGGGCGTCCGCACGTACCACACGTGCACCAAGCACCTGAAGGGCGGGAGCCCGAAGCTCTAGGGTCGTGAACCGGAAATTCGGGTTCAGATTCGCGCGCGGCTGGGCGCGATCTGACGCCGCCCGCTCGCCCCGATAGCACTGGTGGTGCGTGAGTGCGAGCGGGTGGCGTCAGGCGCGTCCAGACGTCGCGAAGCTGCCCCCGAATTTGCGGTTCACGACCCTAGCGCGCCGGGCCGTACTGCTGCACGGCCTTGAAGGCCTGCTGGATGTCGCCGAGCACGGGCTTGGGCAGCCCCGCGAACGTGTAGAGGCCCTTCTCGTGGATCGGCGGGTCGGGCCGCGGGTTGCCGCCGCTCCACCCGGGCCGCACCCGGAACTCCCGGAGCGCCCACCAGATCGCGCCGGTCAGCCACGGCTTCGTGGCGAACACGCTCGTGTGGAACTTGGCGAACTGCTGCTGGAAGGCGAACGTGCCCTTCTCCTCCACCGGCCCCGCTCGGTTGCCCTCGGCGCCGAACTCGGTGATCACGAGCGCCTGGTGCGGATAGCAGGCGCGGATGCTGTCGAGGTAGGGCGAGAGCAGGTCCGCGTCGGCGATCTGGCCCAGCGCGCCCGTGTACCAGCCGAAGTAGTCGTTGAACCCGATCACGTCCAGCGGCCGGTAGCCCGCCTGGCACGGCACCCCGTAGTAGCCCGCGACGACCTGGCCGACCGGCCGTGTCGGATCGAGCTGGTGGGCGGCGTGGACGGCCGCGAGCGTGTAGGCGGCCTGGCCGTGGTTCACGTGCGACGAGAGCTCGTTCGCGATCGACCAGACGACGATCGAGGGGTGGTTCTGGTTCGTCGTGATGTTGGCCTGCAGGAGCCGGACCGCCGAGCGTCGGACCGCCGCGCTGTTGATCGCCGCGGTGGTGAGGCCGTACACCGGGATCTCGGACCAGAGGAGGATGCCCTTGCGGTCCGCGAGCTCCTCCAGGTACGGATTCAAC
>JAOPZQ010000427.1 GCA_025964075.1 Solirubrobacterales bacterium
TTGGGCATGACGACGACGCTACGCGCGCCGCGGCCCGCTCACCATCGGCCAGGGGGATGGACCTGCTCCGCCTCAGGTCCTAGGACCTGGCCGGTTCAATCGAGGTCGACGATCCGCTGGCGCACCGCGTAGAGCGCGGCCTGCGTGCGGTCGGCGAGGTGGAGCTTCGCGAGGATGTTCGACACGTGCGTCTTGACCGTCTTCTCGGAGACGACCAGCTCGGCCGCGATGGCCTTGTTGCTCCGGCCCTGGGCGATCAGCCGCAGGACCTCGAGCTCGCGTGCCGTGAGGCGCGCGGCGTCCTCGTCCTGCTGCTCGCCGCGCTCGACGACCTCGCGCATCAGCCGCGCCGCCGCCGTCGGGTGCAGCCACGCCTCGCCGGCGGCGGCGCGGCGGATCGCCTCGACGAGCTCCGGCGGCCGCACGTCCTTGAGCAGGTAGCCGGCCGCGCCGGCGCGGATCGCCGCGAGCACCTTCTCGTCCTGCACGTAGCTCGTGAGCACGACCACGCGGGTCGACGGGCTCACCGAGCGCAGGCGCCGGAGCGCCTCGAGCCCGTCCATCTGCGGCATCACGAGGTCCATCAGCACGACGTCGGGCACGAGGCTCTCGACGAGCGCGACCGCGCGCTCGCCGTCCTCGGCCTCCCCCACCACCTCGACGCCGTCCTGCACCTGCAGGAAGCTCCGCAGCCCCTCGCGGACGACCGCGTGGTCGTCGGCGATGAGCACCGTGATCGGGTCGCTCATCGCGCGGGGACCTCGAGCGTGACCCGCGTCCCCGCTCCCGCCTTCGAGTCGACGCGCAGCGCGCCGCCGAGCCCGTCCGCGCGCTCCTCCATCGAGGTCAGCCCGAGGCGGCGGGAGCGCAGCCCGGCCGACGTCGGGTCGAACCCGATGCCGTCGTCGCCCACCTCGAGGGCGAGCCGTCCGTCGCGGCCGGCGAGGCGCACCCAGATCCGGGCCGCGCCGGAGTGGCGCAGCGCGTTGTTCAGCGCCTCCTGGGCGATGCGGAACGCCTCGCCCTCGACCGCCGTGCCCACCGGCGGCAGGCCGCCGTCGGCGGTGAAGGAGATCTGCCGCTGCTCCACCCGCCGCAGCACGTCGACGTGCTTGCGCAGCGCGACGAGGAGCCCCTCGTCCTGGACCGTGGCGGGGCGGAGCTCGAAGATGACCGCGCGCAGCTCGGCCATCGCCTCGCGCGCCATCTCCTGCACTCGGCCGAGCTGGGTGCGGGCCGCCTCGACGTCGCGATCGAGCACGGTGACGGCGGTCTCCGCCGCGAGCTGGAGCGAGAACAGGCGCTGGGTGACCGAGTCGTGGAGCTCGCGCGCGAGCCGGTTGCGCTCCTCGATCACCGAGAGCTCGCGCGCGAGGTCGTAGGACCGGGCGTTCTCGATCGCCACCGCGGCGTGGGCGGCGAGGAGTTCGATCGCGTCCTGGTCCGCGGCGGAGAACGCCGCCTGACCCTCGCGGTCGGTGAGGTAGAACGCGGCGATCACGCGCTCCTTGGAGACGACGGGGACGCCGAGGAACGAGCCCATGTCGGGATGCGCGGCCGGCCACCAGCGGTAGCGCGGATGGGCCTTGATGTCGGGGGTGCGCACGGGCTCGCTGGACTCGAGCATCGCTCCCAGCAGGCCGTGCGTCCGCGGCAGCGGGCCGATCCGGGCGACCTCCTCGTCGGTCAGGCCGGCGGTGATGAAGCGGACGAAGCCGCCCGCGCCGTCGGGGATCCCCAGCGCCGCGTAGCGGGCGCGGGCGAGCTCGCGCGCCGTGGCCACCATCCGCTGGAGGATCGGCTCGAGCGAGCGCTCGGCGGCGATCGCCAGCACGGCGTCGGAGAGCTCGGTGAACGCGGGGTCACGGGCCTGATCCATCCAGCGCGGACGATACGCCGTGCCAAAGGAGCCAGGCCTCTTTGGTTTACACGGTGTCAGGAAAAAGGGGTCTGACCCCTTTTTCCGGCGCTAGGCTTCCCGCGCACAATGCGCCGCCTTCACATCGCTCTTCTTTCCGTCGTCGTCCTCGCGCTCGCGCCGGCGGCGATCGCCGCGGCTCCGGCTCCGGCGCCGACCATCGCCCCGGGCATCGGCGCCGGCGGCGTCGATCTCTCCAACCTGACGATCGCCGACGCCACCGCGAAGCTCCAGGCCGCCCTCGGGCCGGCGCTGGCGCGTCCGGTCGCGGTCCACGTCGCCGGCAGGCGGTTCGCGCTCGCCGCCAAGGACGCGAAGCTGGCGTTCAACGCCGACCTCACCGCGCGTCGCGCGTTCCACGCCGGCATTGGCCGCCCCGCCGGTTCGCCGCCGCTCCAGGTGCCCCTGGCCATCCGCCACTCGCACATCGCGGTGACGGCGTTCGCCGCCTCGGTCGCGAGGGCGGTGGCGCGGCCGGCGACCGACGCGACGATCACGATCACGCTCCAGCGGATGGTGCCGAACCACTCGAAGCCCGGCCTCGCCGTCGACCAGAAGACGCTGGCCGCCGCGGTTGACGCGGCCCTCGACGCGCCGGCCGCCCCGCATCTCGTGCGTCCGGCGCTCGGCAAGACGAAGCCGAAGGTCACCGTCGCCGACCTGCCGCGCCGGTACGGGACCGTCCTCACCGTCGATCGCAACCACTTCAAGCTGCGGCTCTTCAAGCGCCTGCGCCTCGTCAAGACCTACGGGATCGCGGTCGGCATGGCCGGGCTCGAGACGCCCGCCGGGGTCTACCACATCACCGACAAGCAGGTGAACCCGTCCTGGCACGTGCCGAACAGCCCGTGGGCGGGCTCGCTCGCCGGCCAGACGATCCCGCCCGGACCGAACGACCCGCTCAAGGCGCGCTGGCTCGGGATCGCGAACGGCGTCGGGATCCACGGGACGGCCGAGGACTGGTCGATCGGGAGCCGCGCCTCGCACGGGTGCATCCGCATGCACGTCTCCGACGTGATCGCGCTCTATCCGCGCGTGCCGATGGGCACGCCGGTGCTGATCAAGTAGGCGTCGGCTCCGGTGGCGCCGCCCCGCGGGCGGCCAGGCGCTGCCGGGCGGCGGCGAACGCCCGCCGGGGAGAGAGCGTCCCGAACTCCATGCCGATCATCGCCGCCGAGAGGCCGAGCATGACGACGAACAGCACGGCGCCGACGCCGAACGTGAACGTCGTGATCGCGGCCACGTCGACCGGCAGGTCGGTGATCTCCGCGAAGCCGTAGCTCAGCATCGCCATGCGCAGCCCGGCGCTCGCCGGGCCGAACGGGATGATGCGGCCCCCGCCCTGGGCGGCCATCACGAGGACGACCGTGCTCACGCTCACCGGAAGGTGGAAGGCGCGCATGAAGCACGCGAGCGAGCCGAGGCGGATGAGCCGCGAGACGGCCTGCCACCACACGACGCCGAAGAAGAAGTCCCGCGGGCGCTTGAGGATCACCAGGCCCGCCCGGATCCGGCTGAAGACCCCGCGGAGGGTGCGGAACAGCAGGAACCCCAGCACGGCGAGGGCGGCGACGACGAGCGACGTGAGAATGGGATGCGCGATCGCCAGCGAGATGTCGAGGTTCGGCAACTCGTGCGGGCCCTGCGGGATCGGCAGCCAGCCGCGCGCGAGCGCCCAGATGACGAGCGCCACGCCGAACAGGCTCTCGAACAGGGTCTCCGGAACGAAAGTGCCCACGACTCGCGCCCAGTCGGGGCGCTCCAGGCGACGATCGACGAAGTACACCTTGAGGACGTCCCCGCCGCGCGCGGGGATGATCGCGTTGACGCCCGACCCGGCGAGGAAGGCGCGCACCGCGTCGCGCATCCGGAGGCCGGGCTCGCGCGGGAACGCCGAGCGCAGGATGTTGAACCAGGCGCGCACGCGGACGACCTGCGCTAGGACGTGGAGCGCGGCGCCGGCGGCGAGCCACGCCGGGCTGATCTTCACCGCGTCGTGGATCACCAGGCGCGCAGCGCCTAGAGCCTCGTGGTAGAGGTTGATGAGCCAGGCGATCATTCGGTTCGAACCTACTGCTGTCCTCGTCGGACGCTGGCCGATTCAGCTGAAGTCCAATTAAGGACTTCGCTCGCCGCTACCGTGTCCGGCCCATGCCCGCCCGCCGAGACGATCTCCGCAACCTGGCCATCGTGGCCCATGTCGACCACGGGAAGACCACGCTGGTCGACGCCCTCCTGTGGCAGACCGGCGCCTTCCGCAAGGGACAGGACGTCGCCGACCGAGTGCTCGACTCGATGGACCTCGAGCGCGAGAAGGGCATCACGATCCTCGCCAAGAGCACCGCAGTCCGCTACCAGGGCGTGAAGCTGAACATCGTCGACACCCCGGGGCATGCCGACTTCGGCGGCGAGGTCGAGCGCGGGCTGACGATGGTGGACGGCGTGCTCCTGCTCGTCGATGCCTCCGAGGGCCCGCTGCCGCAGACGCGCTTCGTCCTGCGCAAGGCGCTCGAGTCCCGCCTGCCGGTGATCCTCGTGATCAACAAGGTGGATCGACCCGACGCCCGCATCGCCGAAGTGGTCGACGAGGTCTACGAGCTGTTCCTCGACCTCGACGCCGACGAGGAGCAGATCGAGTTCCCGATCGTCTACTGCAATGCGAAGGCGGGCCAGGCCTCGCTCGACCCCGACACGCCGGGCGAGAACCTCGGCCCGCTCCTCGACCTCCTGCTCGAGCGCATCCCGGCGCCCGAGTACGAGCCCGACCACCCGCTGCAGGCGCACGTCACGAACCTCGACGCCTCGCCCTACGTCGGCCGCCTGGCGATCTGCCGCGTCCGCAACGGCACGGTGCGCCGGGGCCAGCCGGTGGCCTGGTGCCGAGCCGACGGCACGGTGGAAGCGGCGCGCGTGGCCGAGCTCTACGTGACCGAGGCGCTCGATCGCGTCGACGCCGAGGAGGTGGGCCCGGGCGAGATCATCGCGATCGCCGGGATCCCCGAGATCACGATCGGGGAGACGCTCGCCGATCCCGCCGACCCGCGCCCGCTGCCCGTGATCACGGTCGACGCCCCCTCCCTGTCGGTGACGATCGGGATCAACACCGCGCCGCTGTCGGGCGAGGACGGCTCGAAGCTCACCGCCCGCCAGGTGCAGAACCGGCTCGAGCAGGAGCTGATCGGCAACGTGTCGCTCGCCGTCCAGCCCACCGAGCGTCCGGACACCTGGGAGGTCCAGGGGCGCGGGGAGCTGCAGCTGGCGATCCTCGTCGAGCTCATGCGCCGGGAGGGCTTCGAGCTCACGGTCGGCAAGCCGCAGGTCCTCCGCCGCGACATCGACGGTCGGGTCCACGAGCCGGTCGAGCGGCTGTCCATCGACATCCCCGAGGAGTACGTCGGCGTCGTCACCCAGCTGCTGGCCCTGCGCAAGGGCTCGCTCTCGCAGATGGTCAACCACGGGACCGGCTGGGTGCGGATGGAATACCGCGTGCCGGCTCGCGGCCTGATCGGGTTCCGCACCGAGTTCCTCACCGAGACCCGGGGCACCGGGATCATCCACCACGTCTTCGACGGCTGGGAGCCGTGGGCCGGCGAGCTGCGCACGCGGCCCACGGGCGCGCTCGTCGCCGACCGGACGGGCAAGGTCGCCGCGTACGCGCTGTTCAACCTCCAGGAGCGCGGGTCGCTGTTCGTCGGCCCGGGCGAGCCGGTCTACGAGGGCATGATCGTCGGGGAGAACTCGCGCGCCGAGGACCTCGACGTGAACGCGGTCAAGGAGAAGAAGCTCACCAACGTGCGCTCCTCGACCGCCGACGAGCTCGAGCGGCTGGTGCCGCCGCGGCGGCTGTCGCTCGAGCAGGCGCTCGAGTTCCTGCGCGACGACGAGAGCGTCGAGGTGACGCCGCACTCGGTGCGGCTGCGCAAGGTCGTGCTCGACGCCACCCAGCGGGTGAAGCTCGCCCGCGGGCGAGCGCGCGAGAGCGTCGTCTCCTAGGCGGTCGCCCCGGTCACGCGGGTCCGGGGTCGAGCGTTCGGGCCGTCCGCGACCGCGGCACGTCGCTCTGGTCCGGGTTGGTGCCGAGCACGCGGTCGCTGATCGGGTTCGTGATCGCGTGCCAGTACCGCTCGTTCTTGAAGTGGTGCAGGCGATGGTTGCGCGAGACCGCGCGGAAGTAGCTCGAGCGCGGGCGGTGCGCGGTGTGGATCAGGAAGTGCGTCCACTCGTACAGGCCGACGAGCACGTAGGCCGTGAGCGCGGCCGTGACGAGCGGGCCCCAGGGCTCGGGACCGGGGAGGAGCGCGACGAGCAGGCCACCGAGCGCCACCGTGAACGGCACGGCGAGGAGCAGCAGGGCCGCCGCCTCGAGCGGCGCCAGCAGGATCAGGCCGAGGTCGTTCGGTTGCTCGTGGTGCTGGCGATGGGCCCGGGCGGTGGGCAGCTCGACCCGGCGGCCCCGGAGGCGGAACGGCTTCAGATGCAGCAGGTACACATGGATCGCCCACTCGCCGAACGGATAGATCACGAGCATCGCCCCGACGGCGACGGCGTCCCGCCAGCTCGGGCCGCCAACCGCCACCCGCACCGCCGCCACGGCGGCGATCCCCGTGGCGATGATCCACGGCGAGCGCTTGCGGCGGAACTCGCGCCAGGCGGCGCGGAGCGTCTTCACGTCGCGGCCGTGGCGGGCGGGCTCCATGTCTCCTCACCGGAACCGCCGGTCACCGGGGGCTCCGAGCTCCACGGGAAGTCGATCCACTGGCCGGTGCGGCGCCAGACGTAGTCGCACCTGACGATCGAGCGCGGCTTCTCGTAGATGACGGCGGTGCGCACCTCGCCCACCTTGCCGGTGCAGAACTCCTTCACGAGCGCCAGCGTCGCGCCGGTGTCGGCGACGTCGTCGGCGATCAGCAGGCGCGCCTCGCCGAGGTCCACGAGCTCGGGCACCGGCGGCAGGATCATCGGCACGGGCAGACGCGAGTCGACGCCGGTGTAGAACTCGACGTTCATCGCGAACGTGTTCTTGACCTCGAGCGCGTAGCCGAGCGAGGCGGCGATCAGCAGGCCCCCGCGGGCGATCGCGAGGATGATGTCCGGCCGGTAGCCGTCGTCGTGGATCGCCTGGGCCAGCGTCCGCGACGCCGTCCCCATGTCGGCCCAGGTCATCCTTTCCCGCTCGTCCGTCATCGTCCGACCCTCCATCTTGTCAAAGGAGGTCATCGTCGCCGTCGAGGCGCCTTCTCTCCGCGCGCCCGCCAGGACCGCCCAACAACGACGGCCTCGAGGGCCGGGCTCCGGCTCCGCGCTAGCCGAACACCGGCTCGCCCGCCACGCGCACCTCGACGACGGACTCCTCCCGCGCGAGCGTGAACAGCGATCCGAGCGTCGCCTCCAGCGACGGGCTCCGGGCGAGGACGGCGGCCAGCGTGCTGCCCTCCGGCGGGCGCACGAGGATGAAGTCGGCGCTCTTGCCGGGCGAGAGGTCGCCGACCTCGTCGGCGAGCCCGAGCGCCCGGGCGCCGGCGGCCGTCGCCAGGTAGAGGATCTCCGCCGGCGCGAGCCGGCGGCCCCCGGGGAAGGCCATCTGCATGTGGTAGGCCATCAGCCCCTCCTTGAAGAGGCTGAGGCCCGTGCCCGCGCCGACGTCCGTGCCGAGCGCGAACCGCACGCCGTGCTCGAGGTGGCGGCCGAGCGGAAAGACGCCGGAGCCGAGGAACGCGTTGCTCGACGGGCAGTGGGCGACGCTGGCGCGGGCGGCGGCGAGGCGCGTGAGCTCGCCGGCGGTCGGGTGGACGTCGTGCGCGAGCACCGAGCGCTCGCCGACGAGGCCGAAGCGCTCGTAGGTCGCCAGGTAGTCGCCGGCGTCGGGGAAGAGCTCCCGCACGAGCGCGATCTCGCTGCGGTTCTCGTTCAGATGGCTGGTGAAGAGCAGGTCTTCGGCCTCGCCGAGCAGGCGCCCGCAGACCTCCAGCATCGCGTCGGTGCAGGACACCGAGAAGCGTGGCGTCACCGCGTAGCGCAGGCGACCGCGGCCGTGCCAGCGCTCGATCAGCGCATGGCTCGCCTCGTACGCCGCGGCCGGCGTCGACTCGAGCTCCGGCAGTAGGTTCCGATCGGAGAGCACGAGCCCGCTGGCGATGCGCAACCCGCTCGCGTCGGCCGCCTCGAACAGCGCCTCCTGGGCTGCGGGGAAATGGGAGCCGAAGACGAGGGCCGTCGTCGTCCCGTTGCGCGCGAGCGCGTGCAGGAAGACCTGCGCCGTCTCGGTCGCGTAGTCGAGGTCGGCGAGCTTCGCCTCCTCGGGCAGCGTCCGCGTGCGGAGCCAGTCCAGGAGCTCGAGCCCCATCGCGCCGATCACCGCGATCTGCGGGTAGTGCACGTGGCAGTCGATCAGGCCCGGGAGGAGGATCGCGCCGCGCTCGTCGCGCACCTCGGCGTCGACGTGCTCGGCGCGTACCTGCGCGAAGTCGCCGACGGCGAGGATCCGGCCGCCGGCGAACGCGAGCGCCCCGTCCTCGAAGGCCTCGAGGGCGCCGTCCCCGACGAACGGGTCGCGCGGGGTGTGCGCGAGCAGGGCGCGGACGATGGTCGTCATTCGCGGTCGAACCGGATGTCCTGCGCGCCCTGCCAGAGCGTCAGCTCCCCCAGCGCGCGGAGGTTCTCGCCGCCCTCGATCACCGTGAGGAAGTGGTTGCCCGCGAGCTGGCCGACGATGCTCGAGAAGCGGCAGCCGCCGTAGGGGAAGAGGATCTCCGTCTCGCTGAAGCCGCCGGGGTAGAGCAGGATCTCGCCGGGCGCGGGATGGCTCGTGTGGTTCTCGAACCCGACGCCGACGGGGAGGTCGCCGAGCGGGATCCAGGTCGACTCCCCGCTCCAGCGCACGTGGATCACCTTCTGCTCGAACGGCAGCAGGTCGGCGAAGAAGGCGCACGTCTCCGGTGCGCGCTGCTCCTCCATGCGGGCACGGAAGCGATGCGGGCCGGCGGTGATCGACAGGGTGGTCAACGAACCTCCTCGAGAAAGCGGGTGGTGGCGTCGATGGCCGCGGCGACGTCGTCGTGCGCGACCGATTCGGCGGGGTGGTGGCTGATCCCGCCGGCGCAGCGGACGAAGAGCATGGCGGCGGGCGCGATCCGGGACATCATCACCGCGTCGTGGCCGGCGCCGCTCGCCAGGCGCGGCACGTCCGGGCCGGCGGCCCGCGCGAGGAGGTCGCTGAGGGTGGGATCGCAGGCGACGGCGACGGTGTCGAGGACCGTCTGCCACTGGAGTCGCAGCCCGCGCGCGTCGGCGATCTCCTCGGCCCGCGCCCGGAGGCGCTCATTCGCCGCGCGCCGCGCCCGGTCCTCGGCATGGCGCACGTCGAGCGACGCGTTCACGCGGCCGGGGATCACGTTGCTCGCGCCCGGCTCGACCGTCAGCTCGCCGACGGTCGCCAGAAGGCCCGCCTCCTCTGCGCCGGCGGCCTCGACCGTGCCGACCCACTCGGCCGCGCCCGCCAGCGCGTCGTGGCGCAGATCCATCGGGACCGTGCCGGCGTGGCCGGCACGGCCATGGAACGCGACGGTCGACCGGGTCTGCCCGGCGATCGCCGTGACGACCCCGAGCGGCGCTCCCGCCTCCTCGAGCGCCGGCCCCTGCTCGATGTGGACCTCGACGTAGCCGATCAGGCCGGCGGGATCGCGGCGCGCGTCGACCGGGTCGGTCCGGAGGACGTCGGCGAGGCGGACGCCGTCGGCATCGACGCGCTCCAGCGGCAGCGGCGCTCCGACCACCGCGCCGCTCCCCAGGTAGGCCGTGCCGAACCGGACGCCCTCCTCGTCGGCGAAGCCGTAGACCTCGACCGCGTACGGGAGGTCGGCGGCGCGCTCCACCGCCGCGAGGGCCACCAGCACGCCGAGGGCGCCGTCGTAGCGGCCGGCGTCGACGACCGTGTCGAGGTGCGAGCCGAGCAGCAGGGTCCGCGGCCCGCCCTCGCGGCGGCCGATGACGTTGCCCACCGCGTCCCGGCGGACGGTCATCCCGGCCTCGCGCATCCAGCCCCCGACGGCGTCCCCCGCGGCCCGCAGCGCAGGCGTCGCGTAGCGGCGCGTGAGGCGCCCCGGCTCCTCGGTCAGGCCTGCGAGCTCGTCGCAGCGCGCGAGGACCGTCGTGGCAAGATCGGTGGCGGGCATCGTCATGGGCTCGTATAACGCAGTCTGATGCAGATCCTCCAGCCCGGCACCTGGCGCGAGGCGCTCGAGATGAAGACGGCTCATCCGGAGGCGGTGCCGATCGCGGGCGGGACCGACGTGATGGTCGACGTGAACTTCGATCGCCTGCGGCCGGCGGCGATGCTCGACCTCACCCGCGTGCCCGAGCTGACCGCGTGGGAGCGCGAGGACGGGCGCCTGCGGATCGGCGCCGGCGTCACTTACACGCGGCTGATCGCCGATCTCGGCGACGAGTTGCCCGGGTTGGCGATCGCGTCGCGCACCGTCGGCTCGCCGCAGATTCGCAACCGGGGCACGGTCGGCGGGAACCTGGGGACCGGCTCGCCGGCCGGGGACGGCCTCCCGCCGCTGTTCGCCAGCGACGCCGACGTCGAGCTCGCCTCGACCGCCGGCACGCGGGTGATCCCCGTCGCCGAGTTCGTCACCGGCCCGAAGCGCACGGCGCTGCGCGAGGACGAGCTGATCGCGGCGTTCCTGATGCCGCCGGCGGCCGGCCCGCAGCAGTTCGCGAAGATCGGCACGCGCAATGCGATGGTGATCGCGGTGTGCTCGCTCGCGCTCGCGCTGTGGCCCGAGGAGCGCCGCGTTACCGCGTGCATCGGCTCGGCGGGCCCGACCCCCATCCGCGCCACCGAGGCCGAGGCGTTCATCGCCGGTGTGCTCGAGGAGCGCGATCTGTGGCTGGCACCCGACTCGCTGCCGGAGTCCGCGGCCCGTCGCTTCGGCGAGCTCGTCGAAGGGGCCGCCCGGCCGATCGACGACGTGCGCGGCACCGCGAGCTACCGCCACCACGCGCTTGGCGTGCTCGCCCGCCGGACGCTGACCTGGGCGTGGGAGGCGCACCGGTGCGGCTGAACGTGACCGTCAACGGGGAGCCGCGCGAGGTGGACGGCGTGTGGGAGGGCGAGAGCCTGCTCTCCGCGCTGCGCGAGCACCTGGACCTTCCCGGGTCCAAGAACGCGTGCGAGCAGGGCGAGTGCGGCTCGTGCTCGGTGTATCTCGACGGCGCGCTCGTGTGCGCGTGCCTCGTCCTCGCCGGCCAGGCGGAGGGGCGCGAGGTCGTGACCGTCGAGGGGATCGCGGACGGGGAGGAGCTGCACGAGATCCAGCGCACGTTCGTGGAGGCCGGCGCGGTGCAGTGCGGGTTCTGCACGCCGGGACTGATCGTCGCGAGCCACGACCTCCTGCGGCGCAATCCCCGGCCCACCGATCCGGAGATCCGCGAGGCGCTGGCGGGCAACCTGTGCCGCTGCACGGGCTACGAGAAGATCCTCGATGCGGTCAGGCTGGCCGCGGAGCGGCTCTCGTGATCGTCGTCGACGGCTGCGCGATCGCGACGATGGACGCCGCGGGGACCGAGCACCGCGCCGGCCATCTGGTGATGGAGGACGATCGCATCCTCGCCGTCGGGGAGGGCGGGGCGCCCGACGCCCCGGGCGCACGCCGGATCGACGGCCGGGGCTGCCTGGCCACGCCCGGCCTCGTCAACTGCCACAACCACCTCTACCAGTGGGCGACGCGGGGCCTCGCCCAGCAGGCGACGCTGTTCGAGTGGCTCGTCGAGCTCTACCCGGTGTGGGCTCGGATCGACGACGAGACGACCTGGGCGGCGGCGCGCGCCGGCCTCGCCGCGCTCGCGCGCTCCGGATGCTCGACCTCCACGGACCACCACTACGTGTTCCCGCACGGAGCCGGCGACCTCCTCGAGGTCGAGATCGGCGCCGCCGCCTCGATCGGCCTGCGGTTCCATCCCTGCCGCGGCTCGATGGACCTCGGCCGCTCCGACGGCGGCCTCCCGCCCGACGAGATCGTCGAGGATCGCGACGCGATCCTCTCGGCGTGCGAGCGCGCGATCGGCCGCTGGCACGAGCCCGGCCCGGGGGCGATGGTGCGGGTGGCGCTCGCGCCGTGCTCTCCGTTCAGCGTCACGCCGGGGCTGATGAGCGACGCCGCCGAGCTCGCTCGCCGGCGCGGCGTGCGCCTGCACACCCACATGGCGGAGACGCTCGACGAGGAGCGCTTCTGCCAGGAGCGCTACGGCCGCCGGCCGGTGGAGCAGCTCGAGGAGCTGGGCTGGCTCGGCGAGGACGTGTGGCTCGCGCACTGCGTGCACCTGAACGACGACGAGGTCCGGCGGTTCGGTGAGACGGGCACCGGCGTCGCGCATTGCCCGAGCTCGAACGCACGCCTGGGCGCAGGCGTCGCGCCGGTCCGCGACCTGCTCGCCGCCGGCGCGCCCGTCGGCCTCGGCGTCGACGGCGCGGCGTCGAACGAGTCCGGCGGGCTCGCGGCGGAGCTCCGCCAGGCGCTCCTCTTCGCCCGGTCGGCCGGCGGGCCGCAGGCGCTGAGCGCGCG
>JAOPZQ010000504.1 GCA_025964075.1 Solirubrobacterales bacterium
CTCACCGACACCTCGATGCAGAAGGCGGTGGTCGCGGACCGGCTGATTCCCAAGGGGGCCTCGGCCGACGTCCTCGCTCGGGATGGGGCCACCCTGCACCCGACGCAGGTCGGCCACAACCAGCTCAAGGCCGGCGCGGTCGCGAGCACGGCTCAGCTGCAAGGACTCGTCGCGACCCGCGACATCTTCCCCGGTGAGCAGATCACCACTGCCGACTTCACCCGCGCCAACCAGCCGATCCTCACTCAGGTGCAGGGCCTCGACCGGGCGCTGTCGGTGTCGTTCGACTCCTCGCACGGGCTGATCGGCCAGGCCAGGGCCGGCGATTTCGTCGACGTCATGGCCAGCTTCGCCGCCCAGACGAGCGGTGGCGCCACGCAGCCGTTCACGCGGGTGATCATGCGGGACGTGCTCGTGCTGAGCGCCCCGAGCTCGGCGAAGAAGACGGGTATCGGCGGAGGGGGCTCGGGCGGCAGCCAGGACGTGGTCCTCCGAGTCGACGCCCGGCAGATGCAGGAGCTCGCCTTCGCCGCCGACACCGGCAAGGTCTGGCTCGCGCTCCGCCCCAAGACCGGGGCGCAGGACCCGCCGATCTCGGCGGTCACGCTCGGGCGCCTGCTCGCCGGGAGCACTCCCGTGAAGCTGCCGACGACGAGCCCGAAGGCGGGCCACCGATGAACTACCGACCGATTCGCACCTTCGTCGCCGTCGGCCCCGGCGTCGACGTCAAGCGCATCAGCGCGCTCATGCCGCACGCACCCGAGGTCGACGTCGTCGCGCTCGTGCCCAGCCTCGCCGAGAGCTGGCAGACCCTGCAGGCCACTCAATCCGACCTGCTGCTCGTCTGCACGCAGGACTCCGAGGAGTCCGTGTCGTTCGTGCGGGCCGCGGTCGCGGAGCGTCCGGGCCGGCCGGTGGTCGCGCTCTTCGAGGGTTCTCCCAACTGGTTCGTGGGCCGCCTCTTCGAGGCCGGCGCCGACGACCTCGTGACGATCCCGACGGACCTCGCCGGCGACTCCGCGGTCGTCCGATCGGCGCGCGAGCAGGCCGTCGCGCACGAGGTCCTGTTCGCGCTCCAGAAGGCCATGGCGCGCCGCCAGACGGCCGGCGGCGCGAACGCGACCGATCACGCCCGGATGATCACGGTGCTCGGTCCCAAGGGCGGCGTCGGCAAGACGCTCACGACCGCGAGCCTGGCGGTGAGCCTCGCCGCCTCGGGGCGCCGCGTCGTCATCGTCGACCTCGACCTCCAGTTCGGGGACGTCGGCCTCTCCCTGGGGCTCGCCCCGGGGAAGACGATCGACCAGCTCGCTTCCTCCGGCGGATCGCTCGACGCCGACAAGGCGGAGGACTACCTGGTGACGCACGAGCCCTCAGGCGCCAAGGTGCTGCTCGCTCCGACGCGGCCCGACCACGCCTCGCTCGTCGTCGTCGAGTTCCTGCGCGAGCTCTACGAGGTGCTGACGAGCTCGTTCGAGTACGTGATCATCGACACTCCCCCCGGGTTCACGCCGGAGGTGATCACGTCGATCGACGTCTCGACGGACGTCTGCATGATCGGCATGCTCGACTCGCTCTCGCTGAAGAACACGAAGCTCGGGCTCGAGACGCTCGACCTCATGGGCTATGACCCGGCGAACGTCCGCCTGGTGCTCAACCGGGCCGACAGCCGGGTCGGGATCACCCGCGACGACGTCCACGCGATCGTCGGCCGGCCACCGGACGTGCTCGTGCCCAGCCACCGCGACATCCCGCGCTCGGTGAACCAGGGCGTCCCGCTCGTGCTCTCCGACCCCAAGTCCGAGGCGGCACGGTCGTTCCGGCAGCTCGCCGCCGTGTACGACCCGGAGTTCGAGTCGCGCTCCAAGGGCCGCGGGCGCCGTCGCCTCTTTGGCCGGGAGAAGATCTGATGGAGCTCTTCGAGCGCCTCTCCGGCACCCGGCCCGAGGCCGCACCGGTCACGAAGGACCCGTTCGCCGACCTCAAGGACACGATCCATCGCGCCGTCATCACGGGGCTCGGACCGCGCCTGTACAACACCGACACCGACCCCGAGACGCTCCGCCAGCGGGTCATCACCGACATCCAGGCCCAGCTCTCGCAGGAGGGCGGCATCTCGCGCGAGGACCGCGACCGGTTGGTGACGGAGACGGCGGACGACATCCTCGGGCACGGGCCGATCGAGCGCCTGCTGGCCGACGAGACGATCACGGAGATCATGGTCAACGGTCCGCATGACATCTGGATCGAGCGCGGAGGCCGCCTCCACCAGACGCCGATCAGGTTCACCGACGACTCCCACCTGAGGCGCATCATCAACAAGATGGTGGCGCAGGTCGGGCGCCGCATCGACGAGTCGTCCCCCATGGTCGACGCGCGGCTCCCGGACGGGAGCCGGGTCAACGCCATCATCCACCCGCTGTCGCTCTCCGGGCCGCTGGTGACGATCCGGAAGTTCCCGGAGCGGCGCATGGACCTCGCCGACCTCGTGCGTCTCCACACGCTGACGACCGAGACCCTCGACTTCCTCCAGCGCTGCGTCGGCACCAAGCTGAACATCCTCATCTCCGGCGGCACCGGCTCCGGGAAGACGACCCTGCTGAACGCGCTCTCCTCCGCGATCCCCGACGACGACCGCATCGTCACGGTCGAGGAGACGGCGGAGCTGCGGCTGCTGCAGCGCCACGTGCTACGCCTGGAGAGCCGCCCCAAGAACCTCGAGGGCGAGGGCGAGATCACCATCCGCGAGCTCGTGCGCAACACGTTGCGCATGCGGCCCGACCGCATCGTCGTCGGAGAGGTCCGGGCCGGCGAGGCGCTCGACATGCTGCAGGCGATGAACACGGGCCATGACGGCTCGATGTGCACCCTGCACGCGAACACCCCGCGCGACGCGCTCGCCCGGGTCGAGACGATGGTGCTGATGGCGGGCTACGACCTGCCGATCCGCGCCATCCGCCAGCAGGTCGCCTCGGCGCTGGACCTGGTCGTCCACCTCGAGCGCCTCCAGGACGGAAGCCGCCGCGTGATGTACATCAGCGAGGTCCAGCACATGGAGGGCGACATCATCTCCCTCCAGGACCTGTTCGTGTTCAAGGTCGACGAGGTGGGGGCGGACCGGAGTGTCAGCGGTCGCCTCCTCCCGACCGGCGTGCGCCCGGCGTTCAGCAACAAGTTCGAACGCCGCGGCGCCACCCTGCCGCCGAGCCTGTTCGCCAGCAGCCGGGCGCCCACGCACGACTTCCTCCGGGCGGCCTCGCGATGAGGCGGACAGCCGTCGTCCTCACGCTGCTCGGCACGCTGCTCGCCTGCGCGGCCGGGGCGCGCGCCGCGGACCGCCTGTCGCTGACGCCGCTGCGCGGAACGCAGTTCCCCGCGCGCGCCTACGCGCTGACCGTGCCCCGCGGCGTCATCCCGACGGCGTCGAGCCTCCATGTCCGCGAGGACGGTGGGGCGGTCGACGGCGCCACGGTCGCGCCGGCCGCGGGCGACGTCCAGCGCCGCCTCGGCGAGGTCCTGCTCATCGATACGAGCGCGAGCATGGGGGGCCGCCCGATCGCGGCGGCGATGGCGGCTGCTCGCGCGTTCGCCGCCCGGCGCGGCCCCGGTCAGCCGCTGGCGGTGATCGCGTTCAGCAGCCAGGCGACGACGCTGCTCCCGTTCACGACCGACTCCCGCCGCATCGCCGATGCCCTCCGCGCGGCGCCCCGCGCCGGCGGCGGCACCCACGTGTACGACGCCGTGCAGTCAGCGCTCGGGCTCGTCCGGTCGACTCACCTGGCGGGCGCCTCCCTCGTGGTCCTCTCCGACGGGTCCGACATCGGCAGCATCGCCACCCCGGGCTCGCTCCTCTCCGCCGCCCACGCGCTCCACGCGCGTGTGTACGGCGTCGGGCTGCGCTCACCCCATTTCCAGCCCGGGACGCTCCGAGACCTGGCGGGCGGGACGCAGGGCGCCTACACCGAGGCCGGCGCCGCGCGCCAGCTGGCGGGCATCTACCAGGCGCTCGGCGCCCGGCTCGCCAACGCCTACGTGATCCGCTACCGCTCGCTGACCGGACCGGGCCGGCGTGTGGCCGTGACGGTCGCCGTCGACGGGGTGCCCGGCATCGGCTCGGCCGTGTACCGCACACCGCTCCTCGCCGGCGGCCCCGCGATTCGGAGCCACGGCCCGACGGGCTGGGCGTCCCCGGCCGCGATGGTCGCGGTCTGCGCGCTCATCGCGCTGCTCGTCGCGCTGGCGCTCGGGATCGGCCTGCGGTCCCGGATGCCCACGGTCCAGGATCGTGTCGAGCCGTTCGTCCACGGACTGGACGTGATGGCGGCGTCGCGCGAGCCAGCCGAGGACGAGGGCCCCGCCGCCGCTGAGGCCGCCGGGCGCTTCGCGGGCAAGGACTGGTGGCGGGAGTACTGCCTGACCCTCGACGTCGGGCGCATCGGCGTCGCGCCGGGTCGGCTCCTGTCGGTGACGGCGCTCGCGACCCTGCTGGTCGTCGTCGTGATCGCCGTGGTCACGGGCCACCCGGCGCTGGGTCTCCTCGGCCTCGTGACGCCGATCCCGGTACGGGAGTTCGTGCGGGCTCGGGCACGCAAGCAGCGCGCACTGTTCGCCGACCAGCTCGCCGACAACCTCCAGGTGGTCGCCTCGGCGCTCCGGGCCGGCCATGGCATCGTCGGCGGTTTCGCGAGCACGATCGACGACGCTCCGGAGCCCAGCCGGTCGGAGCTCCGGCGGGTGCTCGCCGAGGAGCAGCTCGGGACCCCGATCGAGACGGCGCTGAAGATCGCGATCGTGCGCATGGACAACGTCGACCTCGAGCAGGTCGCGCTGGTCGCGAGCGTGCAGCGCCAGACCGGCGGGAACGCGGCCGAGGTCCTCGACCGCGTCGTGGACTCGATCCGCGAGCGGATGGGACTGCGGCGGCTCATCCGCACCCTCACGGCCCAGGGCCGGCTCTCCGGAGTGGTGGTCTCGATCCTGCCGGTCTTCCTCCTCGCCGCCGTGTCGGTCCTCAGCCCCGAGTTCATGCGCCCGTTGTACGACACCACCGGGGGGAACATCGTCCTCGGCGTCGCGGCCGCCCTCATCGTCGCCGGATGGTTGAGCATCCGGCGCGTCGTCAACTTCGAGGTCTGAGGAGCAGCCATGACCATGCTCGCCATCGTCTCCGTGCTGCTCGTCGGGGCCGCGATCGTGCTCGCGGCCCGTGCCGTCGCCCTGCCGCGCATCGACGCGGTCCGGCGCCTGCGCGAGATCGCGTCCTACGGGTTCGCCGGCGACGGCATGGTCCCCGAGATCGACCAAGAGCCCGACCCGCTCCGTCCGCTCGAGCGCTGGGCGCAAGGGCTCGGCGCGCCGCTGGCACGCCGCCTCCAGGGCCGCAAGGCCGAGGAGCTGACGCGCCAGCTGCGCGCGGCCGGCCTCTATACGACGCCGATCGACGTGGTCCTCGGCTACCGGGTGCTCTTCGCCGGCTCCGTCGTCGCGGTGCTCGCGCTGCTCCTGGCGACGAGCGCTCTCGCCGTCCCGATCAAGGTCCTGATCGCCGTCTACTGCCTCGTGCTCGCGTGGTACCTGCCGCTCGTCCTCCTGCGTCGTCGCGGGCGGCTACGCCTCGCGGAGGTCGATCGCCAGCTGCCGGACCTCATCGAGCTCCTCGTCGTGACCCTCGAGGCTGGCCTGGGCTTCAGCTCATCGCTCCGGATGGCGACCTCCCGCATCACCGGCGCGCTCGGCGACGAGCTGCGGCTGGCCGTCCAGGAGCAGGATCTCGGCGTCGACGTCCGGGATTCGCTGCACAACATGCTCACGCGAGCGGACTCGCCGGCGATGCGGTCGTTCGTGCGCGGCATCGACCAGGGACAGTCGATGGGGGTCTCGATCGGCACGATCATGCGCAACCTCGCGCGAGAGATGCGCAAGCGCCGGCGCGCCTCGGTCGAGGAGCGCGCCCAGAAGGCGCCGGTGAAGATGCTGTTCCCCCTCGTGTTCCTGATCTTCCCGGCGCTGTTCCTGGTGCTGGGCTATCCCGTCGTCCGCTCGCTCTCCCACGCGTTCGGCGGCTGATGACACGGAAAGGTCACATGATCGGCTTCAAGGACGGAGCCCGCAGGATGTCGATCGCCACCAGCGCGGCGCTCGTCGGACTCGGCGCCGTGAGCGTCTCGGCGCTCGCCGACGGGTCGGGCACGACGCCCGACCCGTGCACGGACCCGAGCGCGACCGCGCCGGACCCGAGCGTGACGACGCCATGCCCGGCGACCACGCCGACCGACGCCGCCACCACCACGGTGACGGAGGCTCCGCCCGCCGCGACGCCGACGCCGACGATCACCGCCGCCCCGATCCAGCCGACGCCTCCGGTTTCGGCGACGCCGACGGAGACGGCGCCGAGCCCCGCGCCCCCGACGACCCCCGCCCAGCAGAAGCGCCGCGCCGCGCCTCGCCGCGCCATCCGGACCACGGTCCCGCACCGGCAGGGCGCGCGGCACCTGGCGAAGAGCGGGAAGTCCCATCGTCTTCATCACCGCCACGGCAAGCACGACGGCTCGGGACGCCGTGCCGGCGGCACGCTCTACCTCCCCAACCGGCTCCCCGATCCCACGCCGCCGGCGGCCCGCGTGGACCGGCGCTTCATGCGAACGCTGCGCGCCGCGGCTCACCGCGCGGGCGTCGACTGGGCGCTCGTGCTCGGGGTCCTGCGGGCCAACGGGCACCAGGAC
>JAOPZQ010000517.1 GCA_025964075.1 Solirubrobacterales bacterium
GCGAGGCGCGCCTGCGCGACCGGGGCTTGACACCGACCCCGCTCGCCGACGCGGCGCGCGAGGCCGACGCCGCGATCGTCGCGGTGCCCGACGAGCTGATCGCCCGCGTCGCGGCGGAGGTGATGCCGCTGCTCGAACCGGGCGGGATGGCCGTCGTGCTCGACGCCGCCGCGCCGTTCGCGTCCCCGCTCGCGGAGCGCGACGACGTCGGCCTGGTCGTCGTCCACCCGTGCCACCCGTCGGTGTTCACCACGCAGCTCACCGCCGACGGCCGGCGCGACTACGCCGGCGGCGTCACCGGGCAGGACGTCGTCTGCTGCCTGGCCCGCGGCACCGAGGAGCACTATGCGCGCGGCGAGCGCCTCGCGCGCGACATGTTCGCGCCGGTCGACGCCACGCACCGGATCACCCTCGACCAGTTCATCCTGCTCGAGCCGACGATGTCGGAGACGACGACGGCGACCCTGCTCACGGTCATCCGCGAAGCGATGGACGAGGCCGTCCGCCGCGGCGTGCCCCCGGCCGCGGCGCGCGCGTTCATGTACGGGCACGTCGGCATCGAGCTGGCGATCATCTTCGGCGAGCTCGACGCCGCGTTCTCGGCGAGCGCCTACCTCGCGATCGAGGAGGGGCGCGAGCGGCTGCTGCGCCCGGACTGGAAGGACGTGTTCGAGCCCGTCAACGTGCGCGCGGTCGCCGAGGCCATCGCCGTGCCGTGAGTCGCCGGCAGGGCGTGCTCGTCCTCGACTCGATCACGCAGCTGCCCGCCGGAGCCCGCGGCGACGTCGTCATCGCCGGCAGCCACGGCGGCGTCTACCCCGCCTTCCTCGCCGCGCGGGGGCGGCTCGGAGGCGTCGTCCTGCACGACGCCGGGATCGGCATGGACGAGGCCGGAGTGGCCGGCCTCGAGTACCTGGAACGGCTGGGCTGCGCGGCGGCGGCCGTCGCCCACTCCTCGGCCCGGATCGGCGACGGCGAGGACGTGGCGCGGCGCGGCGCGATCAGCCGGGTCAACGCCCCGGCGGCCGCGCGCGGCTGCGTTCTCGGCGAGACGGCGACGGAGTGCGCAAGGCGGCTTGCCGGCGCCCCGGCCGCCGCCGCCCCCCCGCCCTACCGGGAGAGTCGCTTCGCCCTGCGCACCGGCGCGCGCGGGCCCGCGGTATGGGGGCTCGACTCGATCTCGCTCGCGCGCGAGGACGACGAGCGGAGCATCCTCGTGAGCGGCTCGCACGGGGGCCTGCTCGGCGGCCGCCCGAGCTCCGCCCTGCGCGTGCCCGCACGGGCGGCGATCTACAACGACGCCGGAGTGGGGATCGACGACGCCGGCATCGCGCGACTGGCGGCCCTCGACCTCCGGGGGATCCCGGCGGCGACGGTCGGCGCCTTCAGCGCGCGGATCGGCTCGGCGCGGTCGTCCTGGGAGACCGGCGTCGTCACTCACGTCAACCGGACGGCGGCCGCGCTCGGGGGCGAGCCAGGCGCCAGCTGCCAGGAGTGGGTGACCGCGATCGCCTCTGCGCAGGACGACTAGCAGAAATGCCAGTAGCCCTGCCGATCCCGCGCTGGGAGTCTCGCCGAGAGCACAAGGGACGCGTGGCCGCCGGGGTCAAGAGGGTGCTCGCGGCGGTGCGCATGCATTCGGAATGCGGTGTGTCCCCGTACGGGCCGCTCCGCCGACGCCGACCAGCGGCACAGGAGGAGAGAGAGCATATGAGGGATGAGAGCGAGCAGAACCTCTCGGAGTTGGTTGCCGCACTGACCCGGCGTCGCTTCATCACCCGCTCGGCCGCGGCCGGAGGGGCATTGGCCTCGGGTGGTCTCCTCGCGGCCTGTGGCAGCAGCGGCAGCAGCACGACCGCGGCGGGCGGGTCGGCCGCGAAGGCTCCCGCCGCCGGATCGGCGCTCACCGCCGAGCTCCAGAAGATCCTCGGCAAGCCGCAGAACCTGCTGACGAAGGGCCCCGGCAAGCTCTCCATCGCCGGGCAGTTCGCGCTCACCGGCGCGGGGTCGGTCTACGGGCAGCTGCAGTCGGGCGGCTGGAAGTACGGCGCCCAGCACGTCTCCGACTGGACGAACGGCAAGCTCGTCTTCGACACGAAGTACTACGACAACAAGTCGGGCGTCCCCCAGGCCGAGGCCGCAGCGGGCCGGCAGTCCGGCCTCAGCGGCGTTCCGGTCCTCGTCAGCTCCTACATCTTCGGGTTCGGCGCGATCCTGCCGTTCTCGAAGCAGTACAAGATGTTCACCCCGGACCCGGGCGGCGGCGCCGGGCCGATCCCCGGTCCGTTCGCGGGCGCGCCGTACTGCTACGGATTCCGCGCGGGGTACCCGACGGACTGCCTCGACGGCATCTTCAAGTACCTGCGCGCCACGTTCCCGGACAAGAAGAAGTTCGCGACCGTGCAGCCGGTGATCGCGCCGCCGTACAACAACGCGGTCGCGGACTACTCGAAGAAGCTCTACGCGCAGTACAACGTCACCCACGTCGGCGAGCAGCTCGCGCCGCTCGGCGCCACCGACTACTCCTCGACCGTCCAGAAGCTCAAGCAGCTGAACCCCGACGTGATCATCTGGACCACGTTCGGCGCCGATGTCGCCTACCAGGCGAAGGAGATCAAGCGCCAGGGCCTGAACTGCATCAATGCGGCGGTGGACTGGCACCCGGTGCTCGCCAAGCTCGCCGGACCGGCGGTGAAGGACTGGTACTTCGGGTTCGACTACCTGAACACGCAGGACCCGCCCAGCGACTGGAGCAAGTTCTTCGTCACCAACTGGGCGAAGGACAACGGCGGCGGGCTGCCGAGCTACTACAACGCGGCGGACTACATCACCGCGTTCGCGGTCGCGACCCTGATCGACCGGATCATCGGCTTCGGCGGCGACGTCAAGAACGGCGACGACTACGTCAAGGCGCTCGAGATGGACCCGTCGTTCCCCCACGTCTACGGCGGCAGCGGCTCGACGCTCGGCAAGATCGTGATCGACACGAAGACCCACTCGCCGAAGTCGATCGCCATGCTGTTGTTCCAGTCGCTCGGCACGGGCAACGTCAAGGACATCAAGCCCCTGGCGACGTACGACATCAAGGCCGCGAACTACAAGCTCGTCTGAGCTGGTCGGGACCGGGCTGAATGATCGTCCTCGCCTCCATCTCGGGGTTCATCCAGTACGTCGTCGACGGCTTCATCAACGGCTCGTCGTACGGCCTCCTGGGTCTGAGCTTCGGCCTGGTGGTCGCCGTGACCGGGCGGTTCCACTTCGCGTGGGCGACCGCGTACGCGGTGGTGGGCTTCTTCGCGGCCTACATCGCGAACCACACGGGCGTACCGGTGGTGCCGGCGATCGTCATCGCGCTGATCGGCGGTGCGCTGTTCAACATCCTGGTGGAGACGCTCATCTACCGGCCGGTCGCGCGCCGCGCGGCCGCGCAGGCGCTGCTGGCGATCTTCGTGGCCTCGTTCGGCGTGACGATCGCCGTGCCGAACCTGATCGCCTGGATCGTCGGCACGGGGTCGGCCGGCGGCGAGTCGCTCAACTGGATCTCCAGTCGCGCGCTCCACGTCGGGAACATCACGTTCACGGTCCTGGACGTGATCTCGGTGGCGACCGTGTGGGCGTGCGGCGTCGCCACCTGGGCGCTGCTGAAGTTCAGCTCGCTGGGACGCCGCATCCGCGCCGTGCAGGTGAACCCGGGGATGGCCGAGGCCGTCGGGATCGACAGCGGCCGCACCTACCTCGTGGTGTTCGTGATCTCCGCCTGGCTCGGGGGCGTGGCCGCGCTCCTCGCGGCGATGCGCAACACCGCGACGGCGAACATGGGCCTCACCCCCGTGTTCTACGCGTTCGTCGTGGCGTTCGCCGCCGGACTCGGGCGCTCGCCGCTGCGGGTCATGGTCGTCGGCGCCGCCATCGGCGTCGTGGAGGGCGCCAGCGCCCAGTTGCTGAACGTCCAGTGGCAGCAGGTCGTCGTGTTCGCGATCCTGCTCGTCTACCTCGTCGTCAAGGCGGCGCGTGCCTGGCGACCGAGCCTGTTCCAGATCCGGGGCACGTGGCGCTCGCCCGCCGGCGTGGCGGGCGGCGGGTAGGCGCCATGCAGCAGTTCTACGACCACGCGAACTTGATCGCGATCTTCGCGATCTACGCCATGTCGCTCAACGTCCTGCTCGGCTACGCGGGCCAGCTGTCGGTGGCGCACGCCGCGTTCGGCGCGGTGGGCGGGTACATGGCCGCCTATCTCGGCGTCAGCCACGGCTGGAGCTTCCTGCCCGGCTTGTTCGTCGGCGGCGCGGCCGCGGGCCTGGTCGGCGTGCTCGCCAGCCTGCCCGCGCTGTACCTGGACGTGCGCTTCCTGATCCTCCTGACGCTCGCCTTGTCGACCGCGATCTTGGCGGTCGTGGGCGCGATACCCGCGCTCGGCGGCGCGACCGGACTGACGTCGCTGCCGTTCCCGGTGGTCTTCGGCTCGACGCTCGCGCGGCCCTCGCAGTTCTTCGTGTTCGCGCTGATCGTGGCCCTGATCGTGCTCGCGATCTGCTGGCGGCTTGTCCACTCCCCGTTCGGGCGCGTGCTGCGCGCCGTTCGCGAGGACGAGCTCGCCACGCGCGGCGTCGGCAAGAACGTCGTCCGCTACAAGGTCACCGTGTTCGGCGTGACCGCGGCGATGGCCGGGATCGCGGGCGTGATGATGTCCTATTACAACGCCTCGATCCAGCCGTCCGGGTTCGACCTCTCCCAGTCGATGGAGATCATCGCGATGGTCGTGATCGGCGGCACGGCGAACCTCCTCGGCTCGATCCTCGGCGCGACGATCCTCGTGCTGCTCGACCCGTTCCTGCAGAACGTCGTCAACCTCGACCCGAACACGGCTGGCCTCGTGCGCCTGTTCATCTACGGGGCGCTGATCGTGCTCTTCATGCTGGCGCTGCCGCAGGGCCTGATCCGCGAGCGCTGGACACCGGAGCGGCTCATCGCCCGGATCCGCGCCCGCCGGCGCGGCGCCGATCACGAGGAGCCCGAGCCGGCGCCGGTGGCGGCGGCGGCGG